>JBCCNE010000255.1:0-6810 GCA_039026015.1 Cyanobacteria bacterium P01_C01_bin.70
AGGACGCTCCGTTCCCGCCATGTCGCCGCAAGAACTGCGCCGCTTTCGCGGCGAGGCGGTATCGCTGGTGTTTCAAGATCCAATGACGCGGCTCGACCCCCTGATGACCATTGGCGAGCACTGTCTGGAAACGCTGTTGGCCCATCAACCAACGCTGTCGAAACAGGACGCCAAAATGCGCTCGCTGGCAGCCCTCGCAGCAGTCAAAATCCCAGCTGAGCGCTGGAGCCAGTATCCCCATGAGTTTAGCGGCGGCATGCGCCAGCGAGTAGCGATTGCCCTGGCCATCGTGCTTAACCCCAAGCTAATTGTCGCCGACGAACCGACCACCAGCTTAGATGCCACTGTCTCGGCGCAAATCTTGTCGGAGCTGACGCGCCTGTGCCGCGATCGCCACATGGGCCTCATGCTAATTTCCCATGATTTGGCGTTGGTAGCAGAATATTGCGATTGCGTGGCGGTCATGTATCAGGGTCAACTAGTAGAGTTGGGGACCTCACGGCAGGTGTTGCAGCGGCCCCAGCACGACTACACGCGATCACTGCTGCAGTCGGCTCTCGACCTGCAGCACGCTCACATTCGCGAGGAAATTGAGCCCACTGCTGCCCCTCTACTCGAAATCCAAAATTTGACCAAGCACTACACTCTCGAAGCGAATCCCTTGGCGCGGCTATTTAGACAGCAAACTAATCAGGTAATCAAAGCCGTAGACGGCGTGTCTTTTGCGCTCTATCACGGTGAAGTATTTGGCCTAGTAGGTGAGTCTGGCTGTGGCAAAAGCACCCTTTCAAGAACAATCCTACAGATTGTGTCTGCCACCTCTGGTCAAGTGAGCTTCTTGGGCAAAGATATTACACGCCTCTCGCGGGCAGAGCTGCAGCAGCAGCGGCGGCAGATGCAAATGGTATTTCAGGATCCCCATGCCTGCTTAAATCCAATGATGACTGTTGGTCAAGGTATCGGCGATCCCCTGCGCATCCATAAACTGGGTACCGCTACGGAAATCGACCGGCAGGTGCGCGCCATGATGGAGCGGGTGGGCCTAACGCCAGTGGCAGAATATATTGACCGCTTTCCTGGCGATCTCTCTGGCGGACAGCAGCAGCGAGTGGCGATCGCTCGGGCGCTGATTACCCGCCCCCAACTCATAGTCTGCGATGAGCCCGTCAGCATGTTAGACGCCAGCATTCAAGCTCAGGTGCTTTCTTTGATGTTAGAGCTCAAGGAAGCGTTCGACCTCACCTATCTCTTCATTACCCATGATTTGTGGGTGGCGCGGTACTTGTGTGATCGCATCGCCGTAATGAATGCTGGCAAAATCGTGGAAATAGGCTCCACCGCTGCCATCTTTGACCGTCCCCAACATCCCTACACCCAAGAGTTGCTGAGAGCCGCCCCACTTTTAGCCACTACTTCACACTTCTAAAGCTGGCGAGAACTATCCACACAATTGCTCTACGAACTAGCTTGATGGGCTCCAGTCACGTTTGAACAATCAGCTCGACGTATTCCTACGGTCAGAGAATGACTTACTCCTATGGCATTTGGCGATCGTATCACTGTGATGAATGTGGTCAAAATCGTTGACATAGGCGCCATCTTCAAACATTCTCAACATCTTTCCCCCCAAGCAAAGGGTAAAAGCATGAAAATCAAAGACTTTCAGAGAGTTGGTCAATCACCTCTCAGGCTAACTCTCAAACAGGACGGGAGACTGTAAGCTTTTCTGCAAAAAGACCGTAGCGTCTTCAGCAGCAAGCGGCTTCGAGAAGAAATAGCCTTGACCATAGTGACAGCCAGCAATCTTCAAAAGCCTTAACTGCTCGGCACTATCGATACCTTCAGCGACCAATTTCATGCTTAGCTTTTGTCCCAGGCTAATAATGGTTTCAACAATGTCATGATCTTCAGAACTATTTTCCATGCTGCTAACAAAGGAGCGGTCAATTTTAAGCGTGTCGGTGGGAAATCGATGTAAATAACTGAGTGATGAATACCCTGTCCCGAAATCATCGATCGCCAGCTGTATACCCAAAGCTTTGAGGCGTAGCATCAGGGCATGAGCTGCTTCTACATCTCGCATAATCATACTCTCGGTAATCTCGAGCTGCAGGTGTTTACCAGGCAGCGCGAGTTGAGAAAGCACCGACTCGATTTGTGAAACTAAGTCTGTTTGGTCAAATTGCCGACGAGACAAGTTGACATTCATCTTGAGTGATAGTTCGGGAAACTGTTGGTGCCAAACTTGAATCTGCTGACAAGCCGTTTTGAGAATCCATGCACCCAAGGGAATAATCATTCCGGTTTCTTCCACAACAGGAATAAAATCATTGGGCGAGATTAATCCTCTTTTTTCCTGCCGCCATCGAATGAGAGCTTCAAAGCCTGATATTTTACCCGTCTCTAAATGAATAATCGGCTGATAGAACAGAGAAAATTCTCTATCTTCTAAAGCTTTCACTAGGTCACTTTCGAGATCTAATCGAGCAACGGCTTCTTCACGCATATCATTTGAAAAGACCTGAAATTGTGCTTCTTTCAGGGCTTTAGCGCGATACATGGCGGTGTGAGCATCACGCAAGAGCTCTTCAGGAGTTTGCCCATAGTTGGCTTGGGTAATAGCGAGTCCTACACTGGCAGTAATTGACAGGCGGTGTTTTCCTAACATTAAAGGGCTCGATAACGTCGAGCGCATCTCGTCTAAAAATGCTTTGACCTCAGCTTGACTAATGTTGTGAAACAAAACGGCAAATTCATCGCCTCCTACCCGCGCAATTTGACCATATTCCCCCAACATTTTTCGCAGCCTTTTGGCAATAGCCATCAAAACATGATCGCCTGCGAAATGACCTAGACTTTTATTAATAATCTGGAATCGATCAATATCTAAGAATGCGACAATCACAGGATTTGTTTTCTGATTATTTAGCGCCCGCTGAATAGCTAATAAAAATACCTCACGTCCAGGCAAGTCGGTCAAACTGTCATAAGTCGTGCGATAGATTGACTTTTGAGCAATCACCAACGCACCAGCCATAAAAATGCCGACAAGCGGCTCAAATATAGGCAACCAAACTAAATTTGCAAGAGCGATCCAGCCAATTCCAAAAAGCCCCAGCCACAACATAATGCCTGCAGCCAGCAGCACATCAGGTCGCCGTATTTTCCAGGCCAAAAAGCTGGTTAATCCGGCCCAAATAAACAGCCAAATCAATTCCCCTTGCGGCGGCAAAAAAGTATATTGAGCGGAGCGTCCTTCAGCGATATCTAGAAGCTGACTAATAATTTGCGCGTGAACAACGACGCCAGCCATTTTAAATTGATATTCTCGGTTAGCGCTGTAAGGCGTAAAGAACTCATCTTTAAGACTAGGAGCAACTGTCCCAATTAAGACGATCCTATTTTCAAACTGAGCTGCATCGAATCGGCCTTCAAAGACATCATCGATTGAGAGCATCTCTGCAGGCGACGTTCGGGAGCGAAATCTCAGCAGTGTTTGAAAACCACGATTATCGGCAGATTCATAGCCCCCTGATTTGGCATCTAAGTGCGGTATTCTTTGACCATTGATATAAAGAGCATCTTCGTCGTAGAAGAAGTTAGTATCAGACTTTGGCAGATAGGCTAAAGTGGAGCGCAAAGCAAATGAATAAAAAGGCTGATCAGCGGCACTCACAAAGAGCAGTGCCCGCCGAACAATACCGTCTGGATCGATGCTGAAATCGTTAAACCCGACCTGCTCCCAAGAAACGCTATCCGGGGGAGGGATTTCTCCATTAGCAGGATCAGTTCCAACATTAGTGATTGCAATTAGATTGTTTGCGGCGAGCTGCTCTCGCAATAGCTCTTGTCCAGGGGGATGTTCAGTCGTTCGATAAATATCCAAGCCAACGACTTTGGGATTATGTTGCTGAATGGTGCTTAAAACTTGGGCAACTTCTTCATCGGAAAGAGGATGCCCATATTTTTGAATATCAGTTTCGGTGATGCCAATAACGATTAGGCGCGGGTCTTGCCCCTGATCAGCCTTGAGCCTAACCAGCGAGTCAAAGATAAACAGTTCAAACCTTTGAAGACCGCTAAGCTTCTTAGCACCCGTGATCAGCGTCGTTGCCACCAGTACGGCGATCAAAATGGAGCGCCCACTGAATGGCAACGACTGGGAGATTCGGTTGATGATGGGCTTTACTTTGCTATGAACTCTGAGGGGCGATCGCATCATATGAACCACGCTGCTTTACAGATTGCCTTTGAGGATAGGTGAGCAAAGCCTTGGTTGGAAATCATTCCTCCATGACCACTGTTCCAGACCGATGCAGACTGTGGCTAAATCTTCGTTGCATTTCCCACTTTTCAAAGGGAAACGACAATAAATCGTAATCTTAAGGGAATTCTCAGCCAGTAGGACAACTGGCTAATGAATTTGGCATCTCGATGGCAAGGCCTACTGTATAAGAGTAGCCAGAAGTTAGTAGATGCTATAACTCCATCGTGACGTGAGTTCCCCCTCCACGGCGCTGTCCTGGAAATTCATCTCTACCACCATTGGCTAAGGTTTCTGTGGGAATTGTTAGCAGCACCAAGCTAGCGCTGCAAAATACACCTAAGAAGATAAGACCGCGTGGCAAGATGAGCAATTGAATTAGTAGAGATTTCATGGCTTATGCACCTAGCTTTGTTGTGTTGATTGATTTAAGTGTCAACAAGGGGCATGGGGCGGTGCGTGTACTGAGAGCAAATTTCTCCTAAGTAGTATTTGAAACTTACTCTCGAACGTTTCACGCATTTTCATCCATTATTAAAGCCTCGGCCATGTCTAGATGAACATGGTGATGTCACGGGAAAAATTTCGAAAAAATCTCGAATCCTCCTCCTCAAATTCCTGAAAACCTCTCAACTGTGTTAAGAATTTGAGATGTATTCGTTATTAACTTTATGTTTCAAAATAGAATGCAAGACTAATTCAGCTATGTTTTTATAGATTTCGCAATCTCTCAGATTCAGCCGATGTTTTCTAAGTGACATTGCTGAAGAAGTAAAAGGTGATGACTTTACGCTCAAAATTTCACCTCTAAGGGCTGAGATTGCAGCTTGTTTGCCGATGTTGTTTCGGGACTAATTGCCCTAGCTGCCTTCTGGTATCTATTGCCCAATCCGCCGATTGGGTTGACAGTTCTGTCTTGGGCAAAGCTTATCCTACTGGTTACATTGAGCGTTGAGACCTTTATCTATGCTGATCTGGCGAAAGGGCGTTGATGTTTAATTGAGATGTAGCCCTTCTGAACATATCGAGCAGCGGTCATGGCAAAAATTGAGCGGGATGCAGATATTGAAGAGCGCATCACGATGGAAATTGTGGTGGATGCCTACGGACCTGAAGAGCAGGCCATGGGCTGGTACTACTATTTGCAGGACACCATGCAGTTTCCGTTCACGGCAAGCTGCATCAGTAAGCGGCGGATTTCTCCTCTCAAGGATGGGCAAACGGTTGAGGTGATTGGCATGGCCCCAGAGGATGAGTGCGAGCGAGAGATGTTTGTGGAAATCGATTGGGAAGGTGATACTTTAGCCGTGCCGTTGATTCAGCTTGAGGCTCCAGCGGCAGATGAAGAGACTCAGCAGGCGATCGCTGATTGGCACTACTGGGTCAATCAAGGCTACGAGTTCGGGTAAACGCTAGTGCAGCGTCAAGATTGAAATTGTGGATAGCATTCCTCTATATTGCTTTCTTGGTAATGCTTTTAGAGATGGCCAACGCACAAAATTAAAACTGACAGACTACTAGTGCCCAATCGCCTGCCGTTGAGAATAGATTTCTTCTAGCAGCAAATCACGGAGTTCATTGGCAATATCGTCGGGCAGAGCCTCTGAGAGGGCCCGGCCAATGAGACGTTCGGCTTCTCTCAGTTCATTACACTCGATGGCTAGAGCAGCAGCATTGCGGTGCAAAACGGAGTGAGTCGGTTCGAGACCATCTGTGAAAGGTTAAGACTAAGGCTCAACAGTCAAGTGGGCTTAGGAAAAGGAGAAAAATCAAGTTTGTCGGGCGGTTTGTGAATGGGTTTGATGACCCTGAGGTCTTGGTTCTCGGGTGCCGCGAAATACTTCACCGGGTGTTCTGCTAGGCCCTTGTGATGGGCCACGGTGAAGTTATAGAGACTGCGGTAGAGCATTTCCAGAGACACCCGTTGAAAGGACAACCCCACTTCATCGGCCACCGCATCGGCGAGGTCGACTAGCACCGCATAAAACAGCCAAGTGGCCCAAATTTGCAGTTGGATGCCGTTAAGGGAACTGGTCCAAAGATAACTCAAGGCAAGCAAGCGCTTGACGGTGGCAAAGGCTTCCTCGATACACCAGCGTCGCCGATAGAGGTCGGCGACGACAAACGGCGGTAGTTGCTGGGGATTGGTCACTGAAGTGAGGTAGCCATACCAGGTGCGACCAAAGCGGACTTGAATTAGGCGCACGGTCAGTTGCGGTGCGTTCTTGCGCTTTGTCCCCAAGCGAATCAGAGCATCTTTGCAAGTGTTCGTCTCCGTGAAGACCTGCTGTACCTCATAGTGGGCTTTGGCTTTCAAGCGGGTGATGAAATGAGCCTGAGCCGTGACGACCGCAGCTAAAAATTGAAAGTGATAGAAGCCCCGGTCCAAGATCAGTAAGGTGCCCCCCAGGATGTTGAGCGCAGATAGGAGGGGTCAGAGGACACCTGTCGTTAAAGGGGTCGGCCAACAAACTGACCATCAAGAAGGCACTCATCACAAGTGCCCACCATTTTTCCATTTGCTCATAGCGAGTGACGCGAAAATC
>JBCCNE010000256.1:0-6783 GCA_039026015.1 Cyanobacteria bacterium P01_C01_bin.70
AATTCAACCTCGATTTTCAGGGTTTTTAGAAATAGCCATTGAGGCGTTAAAAAGTGATTTTGTATAATACTGTTGACGATTTTCTGCGTTGGCGGCACGATTTCCCACGGCTTCTGCGCTAACTGCCAGCATTATTGCTCTGTTTCAAAGTTCAAGCTTTGCAAAAGCTGATCGATTTTGGCGCGATGATTAGCTTGCCAATCGGCTAGCGATTGGGCCTCGTCTTTTTCAGCTCGCTGCTGGGCCAACTGCCAGATCTCTCCCTGCCGGGCAACCGGAATTACCACAATGCCCTCTTCGTCCGCTACGACCATATCGCTCGGATGCACGGTAACACCGCCACAGGCAATGGGTTGGTTGAGGGTGCCGAGCGCTTTCTTCTGGCCGGGAACCGGCGATACCCCGCGAGCAAAGACGGCAAATCCAGCAGTGCGCACCTCCGCTAAATCACGAATGACGCCGTCAATTACAAATCCGGCAATGCCCCGCTGCTGGGCTGTGGCACAGACATTTCCCCCCACCATCGCGTAGTCCACATTCCCCACCTGCACCACAATGACCGAGCCCGGTGGCGCCCGATAGATGGCGGCGTGCAGCATCAGGTTATCGCCGGGCGGACAGCTCACCGTGTAGGCAGGTCCGGCGATTCTGGGCAGGCGCGGCCACATTTCGCGGATGCCCATGTCCATAAACTGTTCGCGCCCTAAACCCGCGTCGGCATAGCTGGTCGGCGAAAGAGCCGCAAATTTTGAATAATCGTTCATGGCAGCCGGTAAGTTGAACGTGATGGAGCGATCGCGACATCCTTTTTACAATAAAGCGAGATCGGCGATTAAGAAACTAGCCTGGTAGCATCGTCACCCCTCGCTGAGTTCGACTCCTGTGGGCCAATAGGGCATCCTGAAACTATCCGGTCAAAAGAGTAAGTCTTGAAGAATCTTGATTGGAGTAGGGCGATCGCGGCTCGACTGCTCTTGACTACATTTGCCGATATCTCTGCCGCTCTAAGCTGCTCGCCGTGATTGATCGTGTTGTGTCGCCATTCCCTGCCATGACGCTACTAAAAACCATCAATATCCAAACGCCTGAAAGTGTGGAGCTTGAATTCACCCTGGCGGGTATCGGCAACCGGGCTTTAGCGCTGCTGGTTGACTACCTGCTGGTGTTTTTGCTGCTGTCGCTCGTGTCGATTTTCACGTCGTTTTTGAGCGAGCAGCTGACCAGCGTGCTGCTGTTTTTAGATGATGGCGCTGATGGAGTCGATTTATGGCTGGTGGCGATCGCCATTGTTGCCACTGCCGCCATTTATTGGGGTTACTTTGTCGGGTTTGAAACCTTTTGGCAGGGGCAAACGCCGGGTAAGCGCGTCACCAAGATTCGAGTAATCAATGACAATGGCAAGCCAGAAGGGGTATTTCAGGCGACGCTGCGATCGCTGCTGCGCCCCGTTGACGATATTCTCTTTCTGGGTTTTTTCTGCATCTTGATTGGGGCCAAGGAAAAGCGCATTGGGGATTGGCTGGCGGGGACCTTGGTGGTGCAGTCTGAAACAGTGGTCGGCGATGCCAAAGTTAGCGTATCGACTGCTTCCCAGCGTTTGGCAACCGATTTGATGGCCGAGGCCGACATCGGCAATATGCTGCCTGATGATTTTGCGACGCTGCGAACCTACCTGCTGCGCCGCAAAATTCTCACCGATATAGCTCGCCGGGAGCTGAGCGTGCAGCTAGCGCAACAGCTACAGAACATTATTGGACTCGAAAAACTGCCAGAAGAACAAATGCCCGCCGAGCAATTTTTAGAGGCCATCTACGTGGCTTATCAAAAGCAATTCGGCGATCGTCGCCGCGCCTACTAGTTTAAATGCAGCGTTCAGAGTCCCCGGCGGGAAGGACAGAGCCCTACAGAGCTGGGAGTTTAGAGTTTGGAGTTTAGGGTCTGAGAACAAAGAACGAAGAACGAAGAACGAAGGACAAAACTCCATCACCCCACCCAGCCACCCTCAAACGCCGCCAAAGCTCAATGGGGCGAGAAAATCCCGATTTTGTGTTAGAAAAATGGGATATGACGTCTTCTCAGGAAATCATCCATCATGCTGTTCCCCGGTGCTGCTGTTCGCGTGGTCAACGTGGACGATACTTACTACGGCTTTCAAGGACAGGTGCAGCGAGTTGCTGACGGCAAAGTCGCCGTCCTTTTTGAAGGCGGGAATTGGGACAAGCTGGTAACGTTTAACATTTCGGAACTAGAGCCGCTAGAAAAGCGCCGGGGTAAGAAAAGATAGATTGCTTTGCCGGTGCTTATGAGGAGCTTTTGATATGCGATTGCCGTTACCGCAGCTGAGTCCGCAGTCTTACCAACCGGGCCATATTGCCGAGATTATTGAAACTTCGACGACGGAATATTTGGCTCAGTGCTTAGAGCCTGACTCACTGAGTTTTGCCCAAATGCCCCCTTTTGGCAGTTGGGTCAAGGCGGTGGATGAAGACTCCGGCAATTTGATTTACGGCGTGGTTTATCACGCGACGACGAGCCCGCTTGATTCGGTACATCGCGCCACTGCCCTGGGGTTATCACTGACCGAGCTGCGGGAGCAGCAGCCGCAAATTTTCGCCATGCTAAAGACCGAATTTCGAGTCGCGATCGTCGGCTTTTGTCCGGCTGGGGATACGCAGGTTTATCAGCATTTGCCCCCGCGGCCTCCACAGGTGCATCAAGCCGTCCACCGCTGTGAAACGGCAGAAGTGATAGCGTTTACGGAGCAGCTCGACTTTTTGCGCACGCTGATGGATATGCGCAGTGCGCCGGTCGATGGCCTGATTGCCGCAGTGATTCGTGAAATCTATCAGTTGCGCCGACTGGATCGCGACTGGCTGGTGCAGGCGGGGCGGGTGTTAAATGTGCTCCTAAAAGACGATTACGATCGCCTGCGCATTATTTTGGCGCAAATTCATCCCTAGCTATGCCTACCTTCGACTGGATTGTGGTGGGCAATGGACTCACGGGCGCGGCTCTGAGTTACGAGCTGGCGCGACAGGGACTCTCGGTGCTGCTTTTGGAACAGGCGATACAGCCTGAAAACGCGACCCGCTACAGTTACGGCGGCGTGCCCCATTGGTCTGGCACCAGCGATCACCTGCGACAGCTGTATCGTGAAACTCGGCAGCGTTATGCGGCACTGTCCGAAGAGACTGGAGTTTCTCCCCTTTATCGGGAGCTGGATTTGCTCCTCACTGTCGAGCCCGACCAAGAACCCCAGGCACTGGCTAACCGCTATGCAGACGTCGAAACGCCTCCAGTGCCCATTTCTCCGGCGGCAGCAGCAGAGCTAGAGCCCTTGCTGAACCCCGCCGCGATCGCGGGCGCGCTGACGGTCAAACACGGCCATGCCGACCCGACGGCTGTGGTCAAGGCTTATAATCATGGGCTGCAAGCGTTGGGCGGACAAATCATCATTGCTCCCGTGACCGGATTGGTGCGCATCGGCGATCGCCTCACGGGGGTAACCACCCCGACCCAAGCCTACGCCGCTGGTCATGTTGCCGTCGCGGCGGGAGCCCTGACTCGGGACCTGATCAAAACGGCTGGCATGTCGGTGCCGGTCTTTTTTAGCCACGCCGAGCTGATTGAAACCCCACCCCTTGAGTTATCGCTGCGCTCGCTCATTATGCCCGCTGACTTAACGCGATCGGCGATCGAATCCGAAGCTACTGACCGAGACACCAATAACCGTTGGAATGAACCCGGACATGAAATCCGACCGCCTATGCTCGATCCGGGCTGCGTGCAGCTGAGCGATCGCCGGCTGCGCATTGGTCAAATTAGCCGCATCAACACATCGCTCGAGCCTCAACTCGATGCCCAACAGGGCGAACAGCGGCTGCGCGACGGCATTACCCACCTGCTGCCAGCCTTAGCGGCTGCGCCAGGACAGTGGCGGGCCTGCCGCGTTGCCTTTAGCCAAGATGGTCTGCCATTAGCGGGTCCTGTCCCTGGCCTCAGAGGCGGCTATGTATTTTCTGGCTTTACGGGGCCCTTCGGCTTAGTCCCCGCTGTCGCCGTTCATGTTGCCCAAGCAGTCACGGGCCAACCATCCGCCATGATGGCTGCGTTTAGCCTCAGTCGGTTTGAGAAATGATTCACCAGCTCTGTGAACGTCAATAACGTCGTGAGTATGTCACGTTCACAGCTCCTTCAAAAAGCTCCATCCTGCAGCAGATTGCCGTACACTACATATTCCCAAAAAAGGGTCAGGCTAGCTCAATCAAGGCCATTTTTTTGGTGATCTATGTATTTTGAGATAAACCTGCATAGGTAAAAGTTATGCCTCAGGGAAGATGAGAATAGAACAGTATTTTTCTACCTTTAAATGTGGAAAACCAATTAGTAAGGAGTTTTGCTATATGGGTATTGAGGAAAGAGTTGAAGCGACAGCTAAAAACATTGAGGGCAAGGTTCAGGAAGCAGTGGGTGATTTAACGGGTAATCCGACTGATGAGGCAGAGGGCAAAGCCAAGCAGATAGAAGCTCAAGCCAGTCACACCAAGGAAAACCTGAAGGACGAAATCAAGAAAAAAATTGATTAGAGTTGTCTAAAATCAGTAAAGAGGAGGCCTTTAAACAGCCTCCTTATTTTGAATTTTATCGCATCAATTTAGTTGGAACAAACTTTAAAGTAATGCAGCCTGAAGACTTTATGCACTTGGCAATTGCTGAAGCTAGAAAAAGCAAAACGCCTTTTGGCGCAGTCATTGTGCAAGACGGCAAAGTGATTGAAAGCGCTGGCAACACTGTTCAGAGTGACAATGATCCCACTTGCCACGCCGAAGTTAACGTTATTCGCAAGCTGACTCGCCGTTTGAGCAGTGCTTCGCCTTCAGGAACCTACACGCTTTATACGACCTGTGAGCCCTGTGCCATGTGCGCAGCAACGTGCATCTGGGCTGGCATACAGAATGTGGTGTATGGCGTTGGCTCCGATGACTTTTCGAATGGGAATCCTAATTTGATTGAAGTGCGCTGTGAAGAAGTTCTTCAGCGATCGCCTCATTTTTATACTCTTAAAGGCGGCCTCTTAAAAGAAAGCTGTAAGCAGCTACATCAGGAGTTTCCGATAAAAGTTTTGTGATCACAGCATCTCTGAAACGAACAAAATATGGAGATACAGATTAAAACTATTGCACTCATAATACAAAATACTGTATCTCAACAAGCTAAAAATACGGCATTATTTACCAAAAAGTTCTAATGAAAATTATTCATATCGAATCCTATCTTGTCGTTAGATTGATAATGAACTAAATATCTCATCGTTCTCTTTGTCCGGTAAAAGCGCTATAAAGTGAACCCATCTACTAACCGACGTGAACGCTGGACTGTTTTCACCAACTGCGCTACTAGGGGGACAACAAAAAACGCCAGGAGAATCAAAGAAAATCAGTTTGGCAACATTAGCGGCTTCAGCGGCAATACCATTAGATTCAAGAATTGCTGAAACAATCGCAACAACAAGAAAAATCAATAAAAACCTTAGCAAAATCTAGACTATTTTAATTTAACCTCTATAGGTGTATTAAATAGAAAAAATAGAAATCCTACATCTATCTTTTTGTATAAAATCTGCATCTTCTCAAATAATTGGAAAAGCGCAATAAATCTAGCTGAAGTGAATAAACTCTAGGCAGAAAGCACTTTTCCTCAAATTTAGAAACCTGTCTTTACGCCTGCTTCGAGGTCCATCTCAGGGATGATTTAGGCCTGCGATCGCAATGACAGCTTGTTAGGAAGTTGGGTGCGGGATGCCTGCACTGCAGGAGAGGAGATGTCGATCTCCCAAACTCCCACTCTTTCATAAGCTGCTGATAAACCGATTCTTGTAAGGTCGATGGCGGGAGAATAACCTACCCTTAGCCTGACCGCAGAAAATTAGTGTAAAGAGCCTTGTGATGTCAGAAACTCCTTTGCCGGACAGCATCTGGTGGATGATTCCCGGCCAGCTGGCGGGCCTGCGCAAGCCAGCTGCAAGTGAACGCGACGTTCTCCGCGCGGCCGGCATCGGGGCGATTGTTTCGGTAATGGACGACCCCAGCAACCTCGACTGGTATGAAGCCGCAGGCATTCCCCATCGCTGGCTGCCTACCACGGGCGGCACTGCTCCCACCCGTGAGCAAGTACAAGAATTTGTCGATTTCGCTCAGACACAAATTGCCAAAGGTCATGCCGTTGCGGTGCACTGCTCCAGCGGGCGGCGACGCACGGCGACCTTTCTGGGGGCTTATCTGATTTTGCAAGGGACCAGCTATGAGGAAGCGGTGGCAGCGATCGCCCAAGCTAACCCCGCTGTCGAGATGCGCGCCGCTCAGTTGGATTTTCTCAAAGCGTTGGCGGGGCGATCACCAAGCTAGACCGGCGATCGCCACCCCTCACTTTCCCCAGTTCGGCGGCGCTACTGTTTTGAGATAGTCATTTTATGTCTCGACAACCGCGTGATTTACAACCCAATGCCTGCTACCACATCACCGTCCGCTGTAATAATCGAGACTTTCGGCTAACTCGGCTGGAATGCAAAGAGCTGTTATTGTTTGCCATCAAAAAAAGTCGAGTCAAATATGGCTTCAAGCTTTATGGTCTATGCATCATGAGCAACCACGTCCACTACTTAATAGAGCCCCAACAGCCAACAGACTTGCCCAAACTCATGCACTGGCTCAACTGGTATACCGCCATGAGCTTCAACCAAATGATGAACCGCACCGGCCACTTTTGGGAAAAGCGATATCACAG
>JBCCNE010000257.1:0-6774 GCA_039026015.1 Cyanobacteria bacterium P01_C01_bin.70
CTAAGGCCAGGTTTTGGGGCAACTCAGCCTGACTCAGTAGATTTCGTGACTTGGCTGTGTATCACTACCTTCAGTAGAAACTGGGATAATTCCGCTTGTTACTCAATACAAATTGCCGCGATGATGCAAAAGTATCGGAATTCATACAACATTTCCTTGGCCAGCGAGCCACATCAACTTGCCTGAGAGCAAGGGCTTCAGGTCATTTTTCGTGCTTCACTGGCTTGAGAGACGCTGCATCTCAGCTTTCGTCAAGTCGCAATCAGTGGACGTCAGTTCCCTGGGACAGGAGCTGCAAGAATCTGATCGTGACTCTGACAATGTTGTCAGGCTGCGACGAATGCTGCGACGAAAGGTATCTATATCTTCATAAACCTTGAAGTCCTATTGAAAAGAATGTAATCGCTGTAGATGCCAAGCCCTGAAAATATCCATGTCAATCAAAGGAATTGATAGGGATTCCCTTCATAAAGTTATTATTTGTGGTCATTTTTTTCAAATATGGGGGCGGAGGGACTTGAACCCTCACGACCTTAACGGTCAACGGATTTTCATCCTCCCGCAGCTTTCGCTGCTGCCAAACTGGTTTTGTGGAACCAACCGTTCGGCTTTGAGAATTGGACCCTCCCTTTACCCTCGCCGCTAGCGTTAGGGTAGCTCCCGTCGGGCCTCTGCACCTTCCAAATTCAATCTTGGATTCTGGATTCTGGATTTTGGAGAGCGTTTGAACTATCCAAACTCTAAAATCGTCAATCACGAAAGATCGATTCTGGCTTGGCTCAGGATTGCCATGTCCTAATAAATAATGCCCTGATCAGCAAAATTCATTCAAATTTAGGTTTCCCTGAGTTTGAGAGCTTACACTCAGCAGATTTCTCCACTGAGGCCCAGTTTTCTAAGTCCGTAGCGTCTACCATTCCGCCACGCCCCCTCAGATGCCGAAAAAAGGGTGTAATTTTTCTCGGAGATATCTATATTACAGATGAAACCTCACTATTGATCGTCTTTATCTAGGGATTCGCCTTGCCCTTAGAATATATTTACGAAAGTTGTTTAAGGTATTCGCAGCATCTGCAATATGAGCGCTAACCTTCCGAGGCCGTTTACTGGAGATTTGCATGTTAGACAGTCTGCCCTTCTCTTTAGACTTAGACAGTCTGCCCCTTTCTTTGGACATATTAATTAGCCTGGGCTTGTATGGCGGCTTGGCGGTCACCTATTTGCTGATCATCCCTCTGGCCATTCTGTTTTATCTCAAGGCTAAATGGCACAAAACGGGCTCAATCGAACGATTTGCTCTGTATGGGCTGATGTTCGCCTTTTTTCCCGGCATGGTGGTGCTGAGCCCTCTGCTTAACTTTCGACCGCAGCCTCGCTCTCTAGATTCCTGACGCTGAATTCAGGGGCAAACTGCATTTGCATGGGCGATCGCAGCTTTCTATCCAATCGCCCATGCAATCACTAATGCAGGAAATAATGGCTGAGTAGCTGTTATTGAACTTCGCTTTTGGGCATGTTCAAGTTTGAGTCTAAGACGGCTGAGGCCAGCATATGAATTCTCAAACTGGTAGAGGACGACAGGTTGCCCAATATCTGGCCCTAGTGTTTAGCATTTTGGCGGGCGGATTTTGGGTAATACATCGACCTTTGCAGGCCGATAACCCACCGTTATGGGATGAGGCGACGGCGACACCAGATGAGTCGGCAGTTGCTGTTCACCTGTTTGAGTGGACCTGGCCAGATGTAGCCCTTGAATGTGAGACGGTTTTGGGGCCACAGGGGTACCGAGCGGTGCAAATTTCTCCTCCACAGGAGCATGTGGTGACGCCGGAGTATGACTTTCCCTGGTGGCAGCGCTACCAGCCGGTAAGCTATCAACTGGTGAGTCGCAGTGGCGATCGCGCTCAACTGGTGGATATGGTGCAGCGCTGCCGGGCTGTCGGGGTGGAAATTTATGCCGACGCGGTGATTAATCACATGGCCGCTGTTGATTCGGCCCCTGGTTCAGCCGGGACTAAGTTTGCTCGCTATGAGTATCCAGGACTATATCAGCCTGAAGACTTTAGTACTTGCCGCCAGACGATTACGGATTATCAGAATGCCGAACAAGTGACGCAATGCGAATTGGTCAGTCTGCCCGACCTAGACACGGCCTCGCCCCGAGTACAGGCACAACTGGCAGACTATCTGGCCGATTTGGTTGGTCTGGGCATCTCCGGGCTGCGCATTGATGCGGCTAAGCATATTCGCAGCGAGGATTTGGCCAGCATTCTCGAGCAGCTGAACGATCGCGTCGCCACTGAGCCATTTGTTTACCAAGAAGTCATTGACCCCGGCACCGAGGCAATCAAAAAGCAGGATTACTATGCCCTGGGAGACGTTGTGGAGTTTGAATATGGTCGCTTGGTTGGCGAAGCCTTTTTGAACGTCGGCGATCGCTCCCTTGCTGAGTTGCACGCCTCGCTATTATCCGCTGATTTGGTGCCCGGCCATCAAGCCATTGTCTTTGTCGACAACCACGACAAACAGCGGGGGCATGGCGGTGGCGGCAACTACGTCACGTATCACAATGGCGAGCTGCACAGGTTGGCGCTGGTGTTTATGCTGGCGTATCCTTACGGCAAGCCTCGGGTCATGTCGAGTTATGCGTTTGAGTCGTCAGATCAGGGGCCACCCGCCACGGCGGAAGGGCGCACTCGCACTGTACATGCGCCGGACGCTTTAGGGTGTGGTCAGGAATGGATTTGTGAGCACCGACAACCCGCCGTTACTGCGATGGTAGCCTTTCGGGCAGCGACCCAGACCGTGCCTGAGGTGACCAACTGGTGGAGCAACGGCGACAATCAAATTGCTTTTGGTCGCGGCGATCGCGGCTTTGTCGTCATCAACCGTGAAGCCGCGCCGCTAACCCGGCGTTTTCAAACACAACTGCCACCGGGCAGATATTGCGAAATCATTAGCGCTGAGGCTAGTGCCGTAGAGACCTGCAATCGAAAGGTGGTAGTGGATGAAAAGGGTCAGTTTGTGGCCACTGTGGCACCGATGACTGCGATCGCTGTTCACCAAGACGCGATGGAAAATTGAGCTTGGAGTTCAGAGGTCGGAATGACTAGTTCGGAATGCAGAGTGCAAAGAACCCAGAACTAAAATCCAAAATCCTCTGGGCAGGCCGCCGCCGCCCCTGCTCCATCTATCTCACCCACTCCACTCGCCCCATCACCCTCTCCTCACTCCATCACAAATCTAGGGGCTGTCATCATTTAACGCTCGACTCCTTATGCTGAAAGCAGTTCAGCCCCTCTAGCGGATTTTGCAGAGCGGGCGCGGTAATGCCCATACCGCAAGCATTCTGGATTTAATTGATGACGCGCCCTAAGAGATCCGAGAATTGAGTCATCCAGAAAACTTATCTTCCAGGGCTTTACGGGCTTGTTCGCGATCGTCGAAGTGGATTTTCTCTGTACCCAGGATTTGGTAGTCTTCGTGGCCTTTACCCGCGATGAGCACGCAATCACCAGGTTGAGCTTGGGTAATCGCTGCGTGAATGGCCTCGGCGCGATCGCACACTATCTGCTCTGGGGGCAGCGCTGTGGGAATGCCCGCCACAATATCGGCTAAAATGCGCTGCGGGTCTTCGGTGCGGGGATTATCGGAGGTGACGATCGCTAGATCAGCTAAATCGTAGGCGATTTTGCCCATTTGGGGACGCTTGGTGCGATCACGATCGCCTCCGCAGCCAAATACGCAAATAAGCCGACCAGACACAAAGGGGCGCGCCGCCGTCAGGGCATTTTGTAGGCTGTCTGGAGTGTGAGCATAATCAACAATTACGCTAGCTGCCTGCTGCGGGCTCACCACGACCTGCTCCATGCGTCCTGGCACGCCCTCAAACTGGGGTAGACAATCACCGACTTGGGCTAATGTGACACCGAGATGCAGGGCTGCACCCACTCCAGCCAGCATATTCGATAAGTTAAACTGGCCGACCAACGGCAAGCTAAAGCTGAGGGTGCCCTGAGGCGTGTGTAGTTGTCCCTGAACGCCACTGGCGCTGTAGGTTAGGTCAGAGGTATATAAATCTGCGGCTGTATTGTCAACGCTGTAGCTCCAGGCTTTGTCGCCAAGGCGCTGCAGCAGCCTTTCACCATAGGCGTCGTCCAGATTGACAATCGCCCGTCCGCGCAAATAGTCATCGCTAAACAGCAGCGCTTTCGCTTCAAAATAGGCCTCCATTGTTTCGTGATAGTCGAGGTGATCTTGGGTCAGGTTAGTAAAGACGGCCACTTCAAACGGGCAGGCCCAAACTCGCTTTTGGTAAAGTGCGTGGGAACTCACTTCCATCACAACGGTGTGACATCCAGCGGCCCGTGCAGCCGCTAAATCAGCCTGCAAATCGACGGCAAAGGGGGTGGTGTGAATGGCAACGGTGTCATGACCCGGCCAGCGAGCATAGAGGGTGCCTAGTAAGCCAGTGGGCTGACCGGACTGCTGAAGCAGCGCTTCAATCAGGTGAGTGGTAGTGGTTTTGCCATTGGTGCCGGTCACTCCGACGAGAGCCATTGCTTGCCCCGGCCGGTCGTAGAAAACGGCGGCAGCTTCTGCACAGGCCAAGGCCATATCGGGAAACGGCAGCACTAACGCCGATGGGTTATGCACAATCGGTGAGCGGTTGGCATAAGCCTCCGGAGAAACCAACGCCGCGATCGCTCCGGCTGCGATTGCTCCCGGCCAAAAGTCTCCCCCATCAACGCGAGTGCCCGGCATGCCGATAAACAAATCACCAGGCTGACAGGCTTGAGAATTAGTGCACAAGCGCTTGATCGATTGCGATAGTGCTGGATGGTCTGGCTGCGGAGCCAGCTCTGGGGTCACGCCAACTTGGGCTAACTGGGCAACCAATGTCCGTAAATCCATCTCAGCACCTTTCACAAAATTGATTGCGCCTATTCTGCCGTATTAGGCGCCAAATATGTCTGTAACATTTGCTCCAACCGACTCACCGGGGCACGAGGAGAAAGTCTCGGCAGGGCTTCTTCTCGCTCGCCGTCGGGTGTTTCAATGACGCGACACAGCACGGGGATTTCATATTGATAGCGCTGAAACCAAGTCTCCTGCGTAGTAATGTCTCGAATTTCTAGCGCCAAATTGAGATGAGGCAAGGCCGCTAGTTTTTCTTCTAGCCCCTCGCAGAGATGACATCCCGGTTTGCTGTACAGCACCAATTTCACTCAATTTCTCCTAGCACTAACCACATCAACCCCGACAGAACCTACACGCTAATGCCGGTATTCCCCAGTTTTGGGAGATGCCATATCTGATTATCTTTGTAATAAATAGAGAGTTGAACGGCCAAGCCAAGGACACCCTCATCGGATTCATCTGCGTGAACTGCGTGGAACCTGTCGGTTTTTTCACTATGACAGGCTGCGGTTAATCCAGACAATCATGACAAATTAAGGGCGATCGCCGATTCTCGGCAAATTCTTATAAAGCGGCAATCCCTTGGCAGTAGACGGATTAATGGCCATCAGAAGTAGAATCCCCGAAATCCCGACCGGATTATGTGTGATTGCGTCACCCAAAGACGGTATAACTAGAGGATGGCACTGTTGAATACAAAGTAGGTAACAATTTATGGTTCAGTGCATGACCCGCCCAGAGGCTGCAATCGTTGACAGCCTCAACTTGGACGCGCTCAATAAGCAATTTGAAACATTTACACCTCAAGACATCTTGCGCTGGGCGATTCGGACTTTTCCTCAGGGCTTGGCTCAGACCAGCTCATTCAGCATTCCTGTTACCATTCACATGTTGTACGAAGAGTTGCAGCCTGAGCATGCAGTGCCCGTGATTTTCTTGGATACCCTGCATCACTTTGCGGCCACTCTAGAAACAGTAGAGCAGGCGCAGCAGCGCTATCAGCTTGATTTGCGAGTCTATCGGGCGCAAGGCGTCGATAGTCGAGCGGCGTTTGCCGCGCGCTATGGGGATGAATTGTGGCGGCGGGATGTTGATCGATTTCATTACTTAACCAAAGTGGAACCGCTGCAGCGGGCGCTACAAGACGTTGAGGTTGAAGCCTGGGTAACTGGTCGTCGTCGTGATCAGTCGGTCACTCGCCGCACCATGCCTATTTTGGAAGCTGACGCCAATGGTCGGCTAAAAATAAATCCTCTGGCCAACTGGACTCGTAAAGACCTGTGGCGTTATGTGTTTCAGCAAAACGTAATTTATAATCCGCTGCATGATCAAGGCTACGCCAGCATTGGTGATGAGCCGCTGACTACGGTAGTGCAACCCGGTGAAAACGAGCGAGCCGGTCGCTGGCGCGGTTCAACGAGGACTGAGTGCGGCATGCACGGCTAAGAAGGCAGAGACGATTATCTTGAATGTCAAACCTTTAATATCAGGCGGCCTGGAAAAAGCGTTCACTTTGTCATCATCACGAGGTTTATTTCGTGACCATCGCGTTGAGACCAGTGAGCAGTTTCCTCACATAAGCGACAATCGCCACCTTTTTCAATTCGCCACTATTGTGATTGAAAAAAATCATCCCGGCTCAAGCGTCAATTTGCTTACGATTAACGCAAGCTAAACTCTGGCATATGCCTTAATAGTTCGACGGGGATGACAGGAGCATTCCCTCAGGAGATGGCAACGAGCCTGACCCGCCGCACGCCACGGCTGGCGGCATCGACGATTTGCTAGGCTTTACCGAGTGCTCAGGGCTTTTGGAGCCCGTTAACAGATGCCTTGACGTCATTACGCCATTGA
>JBCCNE010000258.1:0-6765 GCA_039026015.1 Cyanobacteria bacterium P01_C01_bin.70
CCACATCATCAAGCCGATGATGAGCCAACTTTCCAAAAAGTTCGGCTACGTTATCCAAGTAATGAATTGACCTATCGTGGAGTGCGGTATACGCGCTAGCGATCGCTTGCAGATGTCAGGACAAACTTATCCAATTTCGACTGGTATTAAGGGCCTTCTGACATCTGCGGTTTATGAGTGGAGGACTTGACCAACAGCAGCTGTGACTTTGACAGTCTTGATTGCCGAATGCATCCCCGGCGACAGAAATGCCGATAATCTCGTCATAATTTTGATTATGCTTTGAAAGATAGGGTCGCTTAACCATCTCGCAGTGCCGTGAGGCAAAGACTCCGGGAAATAGCAGGCTTTCAAAACGAGTAGATCTGATCGCCGAAGTCAAGCGATCGCTAACGTTTACACTGCCTATCAGTCAGCTAAATAATTAGCTGCCCTGCGCCATTGCTGCCCTTTGAAAAACGAAGCCTCTACTGCATGATTATTGATCCCCATTACCCCAACATTGTGCTGAAGTTTCCCTACCGGGAGGCTTATATTGAAATCGAGCAAACCACCTGGCACGACGTTACCGCTTATGTCGCCTGGGTAGACTATCAGACTGGCTCAGCCGTCGCCGTGCCCAAAGCCTGGACCCGTGCCGACGCCATCCAAAAAGCCAAACGCTGGGTTGACTGCCGGTTCTATGACGGCAACTTTAGTCGCTAACCAAAGTTGCTCACAACATAATTCCGAGGAAATCAGCTGGCAGCAACCTAACACCACACTAATGCTGCCAGCTGATTAATTGCAAAATTTGCATAACTGTTGGTGTTCGGCGCGATCGCGGCGGCTGAAACCCGAAAGTTCATCCTGGCGGCCAATGCGGTCAATACCGTTTGCTTAGCCATAAGGCAGTTTGCACTTCAACTGCTCTGGCACTCCTCAGTGGAAAAATCACCTATTTAGGAATGAGGATTTAATAAAATCTTCATTTTTTCGTGCGGGCGCACGGCTATACGCCTCTTCAGCTCAACAAAATTACAAATTAATTTATCTTCAATCCTTGAAAGTGCAACGAGTTCTTAAATTTAAGATTTATTTTATGAATTTTGTAATGGTTTTTACACTTTTCAGGATGCGAGTGTAGGGGGTGAATTAAAGATGAAAAACCCGCTGGGATCAAGCCCGAATAGATTTTTTAGTATATTTTTTTGTTTGCCGGTTGCAGTTTCAATGGTATTTCAAATACCATTTATATATGACAAGATTTATGCACGAGTGCTAAGTCTCTTGTGATCCCCGTAACATTTTCGGGCATTTGTTTTGTCTGTCGTTCACAAAATTCTTTCTTTAACTGTCAGTTTTATTTCCCAGACAGCCTCCTCCTGATTATGAATCACGTATCTTACATTGTTCACTGTCCCAACTGCGGCGGACATGCTTCTCGGCACTTCCTTAATAAAGAGGAGCATGTCCGTACTCAGTGCCCACATTGCGACTATCTAATGGTTACTTGTCGCAACACTGGTAATGTTGTCGAAGCTCATGCACCAGGGCTTTTTGCCGCCGTTTGTCGGTGAGCATCATCAGTCCGAAATCGAAATTTGCTAATTGTGCGAAGGGGAGACTGCTGCAAGCGGTCTCCTTTTTTAGCGTGATTCAAAGCTGGCTTGAGCGATGACTCTTGTTGTCACCAAAGTGGGTAAGCAGCTAGGGGCTGTCATCATTTAACGCTCGAATCCTCAGGCTGAAGGCACTTCAGCCCCTAGCAGGTTTTGCAGAGCGGGCGCGGTAATGCCGATGCAGCAAGCATTCTGGATTTAATTGATGACGCGCCCTAGAAATTCTGCCATCTGCATCAACAAAATTTCCAAGAATCTGCCATCGCCCTCGAATAAAGGTGAGGATGAGTGCAGCGCAGTTTATGGTTGTCATGCAAGCGTCTCACTCACAGATAAGATGCCTGTACTAAATTTGCAAACAGGCAACACTCTTGTTGAGAACCCATCGGCTGCGACTCCATAAATGTCTAAAGTTTTTGTTAGCAAATCGAATACTCATGCCGAAAGCTAGCGTTACACAGCGTGGATGAGAGGCGTTGGCGTTGGCGAAGCCTGTCGAATGACAGAGCCCACCCGGAAGGCTTTAGGGGCATAGGGCAACGACACGGCTTTGATTCTTTGTTTTCGTTCTTTGTTCTGCTGCGCGGGGACAAAGCCAAACTTTTTGTATTCTGGATTCTAGATTCTGGGTTCTTTTAACCCTACAGTCCGCATTCCCCTATATTTTTTGGAGTAGTGCTTCTCGATAAGGCTGCAGTTTTTGGTCTAGCTCAAAACTAAACTGAGGCGACAAGACCAAGGTCTCGAAAAAGCGGGATATAGCCAGATTCTCCCAGCGAGCGTAAAAGTCGGTAGGGCTGGGGCCGTCATCGTGTCGCATCAATACGCCATAGCCCAGCCGCTCACTTCTAAGCCGCACATAAGGCACAACATTTTTTAGCCACTGCTCGAACGTCTCGGCTTCATCCATCGTCAAAGCGATCGCTTCGATTTGTTCTGCCGGAGGCTGCTGCTCGGCAAGCTGAGGCAAGCTGGCTTCTTTGGCCAACCAAGCAGTTTCGAGCCACTGTCGCCGATTTTCGGAGTCTTGCCAGGCCATCAGTGCAAACTTACCGGGGCTAGTTGGCAGCATTTCAAGCTCGGGATTCTGTGCCTGAGTCATAGCTAGCAGCGCTAAATCTAGGGGATTAGCCGTTTGTGACCAATCTTGAGTAGCCCCATCCAGATCGCCATGCCAATAGCGCAGCATGCCCCGAACTTGGTGTAAGTGAGTCGTCAACTCCACCGTGGTAGCAGATGCCAAGAGGTCTTGAATGAGTTCCTCGACTCGGGCGAAAACTCCTGGCTGTAGCCCGCTAAGGTCGCCTCCGTTTAAGGGCAGATTGGTGATTAGGGAAGGATTGCGCAGAATTTCCAGCGCGATCGCCTCAGTTGCCAACGCCCTCTGGTCATCGAGAAAAAGGCTGTAGCCTAGGCCAAAAAAGACTCCCTGCTTAGCGGGCACCAGCCGAGCCGACTGGACAAACTCAGCGATCGCCGCTGCTGGCATTTCCGGCAGATTTAGCCAGCCCAGATTAGAATGACCAAATTCTTGAAATGGTGAAATGTTGTTGGCGATTTGAAACCAGCTCCTCGCGTCCGCTCTGAGGGCGGCAACCACATCGGCCCCCTCGACCTGATAACTGACATTCCCTAAAACCCAACCCAGCATAAACGGGTAGTAAGGCTCGCCCGGCGATAACTCATGGGCCCGCTGTAAGTCGGCGACAAACTGCTCTGGATTGCCCTTGCTGAGGGCCACAAAGCCCCGAGCCGAGCCGGCCCAGGCCCGATGCAGGGGCATTAGCCAGATAATCAGCGCCAGCAAGAGTCCTATGCCCCCCAAAACTAGCGATCGCTGTCGCCGCAGTGAGCTATCGGTAGCGGCCTCCGGCGTTGTCGGCTGACGTAGCTCAAACAGTAGCACCGCCGTATAGACAATCAGACTTCCCGTAATCGGAATCACATCGAGCTGATAATCAGTCAAGCTCAAGACACCATAGCCCCATAGACCGGACAGCAAGCTCCAGCGCCAAATAGCGGGCGATCGCTCAGGTGCCCAAAAGGAGTTGCGCTGCCGCCACAGCGCGATTGCCAGCAATCCCGCTGTCACCACCGGCAGCAGACCGCCTGCGAGTCCAAGTTCTCCCCAAAGCTGGGCGGGCGTGCTGTGCAACTGATAATGCAGCTCGGCCTCTCGCCCTGCCCAAAGAGGCCGGTATCGCTGAAACAAATTCGTGGCGCTGCCGACCCCTGCCCCAACCCACGGTGGCTGTTGCCCCATGCGCCAGCCAATTACATTGGTAATCGCTCGGTAGGCGATGCCGCCACCCTGCACATTGCCCTGAGCCAGCGCCGCTAAAGTGCGACTGAGCCGCTCATTTGTCAACAAAAACAGCCCTGTTACCACTGCCCCGCTGACCAGCAGTGGCACCCAGATACGGCGGGCAATCTGACCCAGCAGCACAGCGCCGACCACCAACGACAGCAACAGCGCCAACAGCCCCAACGTGCCTCCCCGCGAACCCGTGGTGTAAAGCGTCACCAGCCCTAACCCCAAACCGCTGCCCCAAATCCCGCGACGCCAGGCTTTTTCGGTCAGCGTCAGCCCCGCCAACAGCGGCAACAGCAGCACCACATAGCCCGCGACGTAATTTTGATGACCCAATGGAAACCAGTTTTGGATCCCCAGAGCATTAATATCGAGTTTTGGCTCTAGGCCATAAGCCTGTAAAGCTTTCAGGCGCTGACTCTCAGGCCAATAAACACGTCCTATCCACTGCCCTAGACTGGTCAGGATAAAGACGCCTGCCAGTGCCGCCTGAGCCCTCAGCAACCAGCCTATCCGAGGCCTAGTCAGCCAGCCCACCAAACCATAGAGCGTCGCTAATCCGCTCAGTGTCCCAATGCCATACCAGACTGCTGGCTGACGAAAAGCAGTGGTACCAGTCGAAGCCATCAGAGTAACTAGGGCGATCGCCGCCAGCCAGTCAAAGCCATTTCCCAGTCGAAAGCGGCTTAATGGCTTATGCCATAGCTGCCAAAGCAGCCACACAATCGGCAGAATTAAAGCCGCCTGCCACAGGGCTACCCACGGCCACACAATCGTTTGATTGCTGCTCACCAGCGAAAATAAGCTATAAAATCCAGCCGTGAGCAAAATCAGCAAATTGCCGTCAGCATTGCCCCCCAAAGCCGCATCATCCGGCTGTGAAGCAGGGGATTGTGAAGTCTCTGAAACCATAGATACCTAGAGGTAGAAGCTGACAGGGTGAGAGGATGGCTGGGTGAATTGGTAATGGGATAGCTGGGTGAGTTGGGAATTCGTTCTTTGTTCTTTATTCTTTGTTTTCTGTACTCTGCACTCTGCGCTCTGCACTCTGAATTCCTAAAGCCAAGAACCAAGAACGCCACCGCCAAACCCCTATACCCCTCAATACGCCCCTTTGCCTACGAAAACGATTCGCATAGTTTCCGTCAAAATGTCCAAATCGAGATTGAGTGACCAGTTATCGATATAGTGCAAGTCGAGTCGGGCGACATCATCAAAACTGTCGATATCCGAGCGGCCCGAAATTTGCCAAAGTCCAGTGATTCCGGGCAATACCTGATGGCGAATATGGTGCCAGCTGTCAAACCGCTCGACATCTCTTACCGGCAGCGGACGCGGTCCCACCAAACTCATCTGCCCACGCAGCACATTAAAGAGCTGTGGTAACTCATCCAAACTGGTGCGGCGCAACAGCTTGCCCACTCGCGTTATGCGGGGATCGCCTTTGATTTTAAACAAAATGCCGTCAGTCGATGCGTTATGGCGCTCTAATTGGGCCTGCAAGCGATCGGCATCCAGGCTCATCGTGCGAAACTTCCAGACCCAAAATCGCTGTCCGTGTAGGCCTACCCGCTCTTGTCGAAAAAACGCTGGACCGGGGGAATCTATCCGAATGGCCAAAGCAATGCCGAGAAAGACCGGAGCTAGGAGGATAATACCGATCGCCGTACCGATATAGTCTACGCACCGCTTGAGGCGATAGTCCCAACTGCCCATCAAAGGCGCTTCCATGCGCAGTGTCGGCAGGCCAGCCAGCGTCTCGGGGGTGCCTCGACGGTAGAGCATATCTCGACTATTGGGAATCAACTGCATAGCAATCCCAGCTCGTCGTAGTTTCCAATAAAGCTCTGACGCGAGGTCGGCGGTGGGAATATTTTCTACCAGCACCAGGGGGGTTTGCGATGCTAGGATGGCCTGAAACGTAGCATTAGAGTTGGCCGTGCTGGGCAGTGCCGCACCAATAACAGCCACTTGAGCTCGCTGGGCTAGCACTTCAGAAAGCGGCTTCAGACGCTGAGCCGGCGCAATCAGAAAAACCGTACGGGGCGATTGCGATCGCTCCACCGCATGTAAAACCGCAATGCTGATTAGTCGAAACGCCACGATCAGCAAAACACTGCTTAACCAAGCCGAAAAGAACAGCGATCGCGGCAGATCCAGCTTGGGATCATAAAAATACATCAGCACCAGCGAAGCTAGATAAACCAGACTGACTAGCTTGCCCGCTTGCAGATAATTTCTGATCTGGCGCTGCGACCCATATAAACCGCTACAGGCAAACACGAGCAACGTCACCCCACCCATAATCCACAGCGGACTTGGAATCGACAACCACTTCCACCAAACCAACTCTTCCGGGACCGGCGAAAAGAACTGATTCAACAAGCGCGCAATTTTCCACGCCAGCGCCAACGCTATGACGTCAGCCAGCATCAGTGCCAGCGATCGCTGCATTGGCCAACTCAAAATATCCTTTAAACCAATCCGGCGGGGTGCGCGGATGTCTAGAGTGGCGGGTGATCGAGGCTTAATTAAAGATTTGATGGCGCGATGGCAGTCCATTTGGGGGCAGCATGAGTCAATTCAGCATTCCACCGCTAGTATTCCGAAAGTGCTGCCAAACTTTATCATTCCTTAGTTTTTTTATTGGGTAAAATTTTCCTAAGCTGATGAACTACCAGTTGGCCGCCAAACAAAATCATAAAGGCCGGATTGTTAAATAAATAGCGCTTCCACAGTCGTCGAGGTTCCTGGCTAAGACGATACGCCCACTCCAATCCCCATCGCATCATCCATCGGGGAGCCTGAGCAACTTCGTTACCAAAAAAGCTAAATGCTGCCCCCACTCCAATC
>JBCCNE010000259.1:0-6763 GCA_039026015.1 Cyanobacteria bacterium P01_C01_bin.70
ATTCAGGATGAGTTTGACTATGTGGTCTGGCGATCGCTGCGGAACGCTCCCCCGTTAGCTACCTTGCTGCAGGATCTGGTGCTGTTGCTATCGAATCAGGCCGACCTGGAGGCCACGCCGAATCGTTTGATGCACTGGCTCAAAGCCTCTCGCTGCCTGGTGATTTTAGATAACGTCGAGACGATTCTCCAGGCGGGCCATCAGGTAGGACAATATCGAGTAGGGTATGAGGGCTATGGAGACCTGCTGAGACTGCTGGGGGAATCGCCACACCCTAGCTGTGTCCTCCTGACCAGTCGCGAGAAACCGGCGGAAATTGCCACATTTGAAGGGCTGGAGTTGCCGGTGCGATCGCGCCAGCTAAACGGCTCCCTCGAAACCGCCTTGGGCGTTATCGAGACTAAAGATCTGGTGGGCAGCCCCCAGCAGAAACAACAGCTTTGCGAGCGCTACGGCTGCAGTCCCTTGGCGTTAAAAATTGCGGCAGGGTCGATTCACACCTTGTTTGACGGGGCAATTGGTCCCTTTTTAGACGAAGGAACCTTTCTCTTCAATGGCACCCAGCGACTCCTGGATCAGCAGTTTGAGCGGCTCTCAACCCTGGAAAAAACCATTATGTATTGGTTGGCCATCAACCGTGAGTGGACCGCCATTCCAGCACTGGCCAGCGATCTGGTGCCTGCGGTCACCCGAGCTAGCCTCCTAGAAGCGCTCGAATCCCTAGGCTGGCGATCGCTGATTGAGCAACAATCCGGACACTACACCCAGCAGCCTGTGGTGATGGAATACATCACGGAACGGTTAATTGAACAGGTGGTCACTGAAATCACCGCTCAAAAACCGGCCCTGCTGATCAGCCATGCGTTACTTAAAACGACCGTGAACGACGTTGTGAGAGAAACGCAAGTCAACCTCATCCTAGAACCGATCACGCACCAACTTTTAGCCAATCTTGGCAACTCCGAAGCCATTGCCACGAGGCTGACTCAGTGTCTCGCCTGCTTACGCGGACAGCCGCCCGCCAGGGCCGGTTATGCCGGTGGTAATGCTCTTAATCTCATGCGTCACCTCCAGATTGAAGTGACCCACTATGACTTCTCTCATCTCACTATCTGGCAGGCCTATTTGCAGGGACTCAACCTCCATCAAGCCAATTTTTCCCAGGCCCACTTTTTGCAAACGACTTTTTATGATGCCTTTGGTGGCATTCATGCCGTCGCCGTCAGTCCTGATGGCAGCCTGTTTGCCGCCGCCGGTACGAGCGGTGTCATTCAGCTTTGGCAGATGGCCAGCGGCGAAGAATACGGTAGCTGTCGAGGACATGAGGCCTGGATCTGGTCGATTGCGTTTAGTCCGGATGGTCAATGGTTGGTGAGCGGCAGCGCCGACCAAACCGTGAAAATTTGGGATGTCCATACTGGATGCTGTCTACAGACGTTGCAGGGGCACACGAATTGGGTCCGGTCGGTGGGGTTTAGCCTCGATGGCAAGATAGTGGCCAGCGGCAGTTCTGATCAGACAGTTAAACTCTGGGATTTAGAGGGCCGCTGTCTGAAAACCCTGAAGGGACATACGAATTATGTTCAAGCCGTATCCTTCAGCCCCCAGAGCCACTTGATCGCGTCTGCCGGTTGGGATCAAAGGATCAACATCTGGGCAATCGAAAGTGGTGACTGCTTGCACACTCTAGAGGACACCAATAGTTTTTGGTCAATTACGTTTAGTCCGGATGGTCAGACGATCGCCACGGGCAGTACGGATGAAACCGTCAGGATTTGGGACGTTCAGACAGGGCAGTGCCTCAAAGCCCTCACCGGCCATACCCACGCCATTCGCTCCGTTGCCTTTAGTCCTGACGGTCAGGAAGTCGTGAGTGGGGGGGGTGATCAGACAATAAAGATTTGGCACGTGCAGGAGGGTCACTGCCTAAAGACTCTGTCTGGCCACAGGAATTGGATTTGGTCGATTGCCTTGAGTCCCGATGGCCAAACCCTGGTCAGCGGCGGTGAAGACCAAACGGTCAGAATTTGGCAGACCCTGACGGGACGCTGCTTGAAGTCATTGACCGGCTACGCCAACGCCGTGCGCGCGATCGCCTTTAGCCCCGATGGGCAAACCCTCGTCAGTGGTAGCGATGACTATGCCGTGAAGATTTGGGATATCGAACGGGAACGGTGTCTCAAAACATTTGTAGGCCACCAGAACTGGATTTTGTCGGTGGCGGTTCATCCGGATAACCGCTTGATTGCCAGTAGCAGTGCGGATCAAACCGTGAAAATTTGGGATATCCAGCGCCACTGCTGTGTGCGCACGCTACCGGGGCACACCAATACCGTTTGGTCTGTGGCGTTTAGCCCCAGCCGTCAACTTCTAGCGAGTGGCGGGCACGACAGAACCATACACTTATGGGATATCCAAGACGGTCATCGGTTGGCAGTTTTAGCGCATCCCAGTCAGGTGCGATCGGTGGCCTTTAGCCCAGATGGCCAAACCTTGGTGAGTGGCTCTTCTGATAAGCAAGTCCGGCTCTGGGACGCCAATAGCGGTCAGTGCTTGAGGGTGATGTCAGGACATACCGGGATGGTTTGGGCCGTGGCCTGCCGTTCCACGAATCCCATGAGTTCCAATACGCTGATGATTGCCAGTGGCAGTTCGGATAAGACCCTATGCCTTTGGGATGCCCAGACTGGCGACTGTCTTAGAACCTTAAAGGGGCACACCAATTGGATCTGGTCGGTGGCGTTTAGCCCGCAGGGACATCTCTTGGCCAGTGGTAGCGCCGACAAAACCGTGAAGCTCTGGGATGTGCATGATGGCCGGTGTTTGAAAACGCTGGTGGGCCATGCCAATGTGGTGCGATCGCTAGCCTTCAGCCCGCAAGGCAACACTCTTGCCAGTGTCAGTGAAGATGAAACAATCAAACTTTGGGACGTTAAAACCGGCGAGTGTTTAAAGACGCTGAGGGGCGATCGGCCCTACGAAGGCATGAACATTATCGGAGCTAGAGGACTAACCGATGCTCAAAAGGCGACATTACAGGTCTTAGGCGCTGTGGAAGCGTAACTGATGCTCCTGAAACGGCGTTTTTTCCGGCACTGTCAATTTAACTTTCCGTTTCTGGATTTGGCTGCAGGAATCCTAGCTGACTAGAGAAGCTGATTAGAGAAGCCGTGTGAACTGACGTCGATCCATCAGCCGCCTACTTGCTACCGACATCCTCTAAACCAGGACGGGGCATGGGCTCAATGCGCGCATGGCTGAGGCGTCGCAGCCAGACACCGCCGAGCACGGCAATCACGAGCCCCACCCAGCCGACCAGCGGTTGCAGCAGCAGAAAGCCGCCGATCGCAAACATGCTGCCAAACAGTAACCCCAACGCCGCCATCACCTGCTGCATCTGCAGCAGCAAATTTTGCTCTGGCGCAATGCCGGGCTGTTCGAATCCCCACTGTGGCCAACCGCCGACAAATGTAATCAGTCGAATCGCGGGTTCATGAGCGGCAACTCGCTGTCGATTCCAACCGGGACCGCTGGGACGCACTTGGCGATAAAAGCGCTCCAGCGTTTCGGGGCTTTCGGGCGGCGTTAGGTACATTACCGTCACCCAAATCACCGTGGTGATACCGGCGATCACGAGCAATCGCTGACCAAAATCGCTGGTTTGCAAAATGGTCGCGCGAGACTGCACATTGGCCAGCAAAATTACGAAGGGATTTTGGGCGGCGGCGGGGTCAACAATGGGAATAGTCAGCAGGCCAATGAGGAAACCCGCCACCATTGAGGCCAGCTCGGCAGCGGCGTTAATGCGCCACCAGAACCAGCGCAAAATCAGGACCAGACCCGGGCCAGTCCCGATCGCAATCACGAGACGAAAGATTGTCGTCACGTCTTGGGCATAAAACGCCGCGATCGCTCCCAAAACTGTGACCAAGACCGACGCTACTCGTCCGACAAAGACCAAGTCTTCGCCCTCGGCCTCACGATTCAAAAATCGCGCATAGAGATCATTCGTCAGGTAAGACGCGCCCCAGTTAATTAGCGTTGACACCGTGCTCATAAAGGCCGCAATCAGTGACGCAACCACCAGGCCCAGCAAAACGGGAGGCAAGAAGTCCCTCATTAGCAGCGGATAGCCCAGTTCGCGATCGTCCAGATTGGGATAGACCACCAGCGCCACCAGCGCCACCACCACCCAAGGCCAGGTGCGAATTACGTAATGCAAAATATTGAAAAACCAGGCGGCTTTCTCAGCTTCGGCTTCGGTTTTAGAGGCGGCCAAGCGCTGAATAAACTCGCCGCCGCCATCGCTGCGCCGAAAGGCCCACCACTGCAGACCGATATAAGCCAAAAAGGTGTTCACCGAAATGCCGGCAGTCTCGCTCCACTGCAGCCCACCGCTATGCCACCTCAGGGGAATCAGCGCCAGCGTGTCAGCCCCAAACTGACTGCTGATTTGGTCAACCAGGTTGCCCATGCCGCCAATTTTGATCAGCGCGGCTCCCGCTACGACGATGGCCCCAAAGAGCGCCAAAAAGAACTGAAAAAAGTCGGTAGCCACGACGCCCCACAGCCCTGAAAATCCGGCATAGACCAGCACAAACAGACTAACGCCGATGACGCTCCACAGCTTGGCATGGTCTCCCGGCTCCAGGCCCAGACTTTCCCAAAGCTGCAGGGCGGTAATCACCTTGACCATTGCCAGCATGGCGTAGCCGATGCCGATACAGTTAATGGGAACTGCAAACAAAAAAGCCTTGATGCCCCGTAGCCAAGCTCCCATCTGGCCGCCGTAGCGCAGCTCAGTCAGCTCCGCATCGGTGACGATTTCTGAGCGCCGCCACAGTCGCGCAAATACGTAAATCATCACCACATGGGCGATGCCAAAGCTCCACCATTCCCAGTTGCCCGCGATGCCGCGAGTACCGACGACGCCAGCGATATACAGCGGCGTATCAATTGAAAAGGTCGTGGCGGCCATACTGGTGCCTGCTAGCCACCAAGGCAGCGATCGCCCCGAGATAAAAAAATCCACCAGCGACCCGGATGCCTTGCGCGAAAGATAGAGGCCCAGCCACAGCGTCATCACCAGGTAGGCCAGCACAATCAGCCAGTCAATCCAAATCATAGGCCCAGAGAATATGAGGAACTCCTGGCTATCTTCTCATAAGGGCTGTGGCCTTGCCGCTGTTCGTCAGTGGGTCAGCGATGCCGTGGCCAACGGTGGGCAACATGGATATGAATGACTGGCCACCGATGAGACTTTGCAATCAATGGGCGATCGCTGCTGAAATTTTCGCAAACCCCACTAAACTCTTATCAACCTTTGAGATGCACTTCCACACCCTATGGCTTATCTGCGCAAAGCGACCTTACCACCGAGGAATACCGCTCCAATTGGAATTTTTGACAGCGGCGTTGGGGGCCTCACCGTTCTGCACGAACTGCATCGTCAACTGCCCGACGAATCGATTTTGTATGTTGGGGATACGGCGCGGCTGCCCTACGGCGATCGCACCCCCGACGAAATTCTGCAGTTCGTGCGTGAAATCATCGCCTGGATGATGGCCCAGGGCGTCAAGATGGTGATGATGGCCTGCAACACCAGTTCAGCCCTGGCGCTAGAGCAGGTGCAAGCCGAATTCCCCCTGCCCATTCTCGGCTTGATTTATCCTGGGGCTCGGGCCGCCGCCAAAGCCGGACAGCGCATCGGCGTCATCGCCACCCCGGCCACCGTTGCCAGCGATGCCTATCGCCAAGCCATTTTAGAGGTCGATAGCACTAAGCAGGTTTGGCAGGTTGGCTGCCCCCAGTTTGTCCCCCTGATTGAGCAAAACCGCCTGCACGATCCTGAAACGATTCGGGTTGCTAAAACCTATCTCCAGCCGCTGCTGGCAGCGGAAATCGACACGCTAATTTATGGCTGCACCCATTACCCGCACTTGGCCCCAGTCTTCCAGACCTGCCTGCCGAATACGATTCAGCGCATTGACCCGGCCCGGTCGATGGTGCAAGCGGCAGCTAAAGAGCTGGAGCTGCTGAATCTTAAAAGTGGCACTCTCAGCCGCCCAACGGAATTTTTCGTGAGCGGCTGCCCCGACCAGTTTTCTCAGTTGGCAGCTCGATGGCTGGGGTCTGTGCCCCAAGTCCATCAGGTGAATTTTACGGCGTTTGCCACCGTTAGGAAATCCAATATCTCCGCCGGCACCTAACCATGACAACAGTCCAACAGACTCGTGTGACAACTCAAACAATCCGGAGGTATAAGCAAGCTGGTCAGCGGTTTGCCGTCCTGACGGCCTACGATTTCTTGACGGCGGCGGCCTTTGACCAAGCGGGCATTCCGATCCTGCTGGTGGGAGATACCCTCGGCATTTTTATGCAGGGGCACGACACGACCCTGCCGGTCACGCTTGAGGCGATGGCCTATCACTGCGAAATTGTTGCTCGGGCGGCTCGTCGAGCTTTGGTGGTTGGTGATTTGCCGTTTGGCAGCTATCACACGATCGAGGCCGGTACGCAAAATGCCGCGAAGCTGGTGAAGCAGGCGGGTGTCCAAGCGGTGAAAGTAGAAGGTCGTCAGGACGAGTTAATCAAGCACTTAACGCAGCTCGGCATTCCCGTAATGGGACACTTGGGGCTGACCCCACAGGCTTATCACCAGCTCGGCGGGAACAAAGTGCAAGCCCGCACCCAGGCCGCAGCTGAACAGTTACGGCAAGACGCGATCGCCCTCGCCCAGGCCGGTGTGTTTGCCCTGGTTTTG
>JBCCNE010000260.1:0-6754 GCA_039026015.1 Cyanobacteria bacterium P01_C01_bin.70
AGACGATCAGCGGGCCAGCGAACTGCGTAACATCCTTGCCGACGTCTATTGGATTGCCGGCAAAATTCACGCGGCGATTGCCATGCAAAAACAGGCGCAGGCGATCGCTCGTCAAGGTCTCGTAACTGCTCAAGCGGCCACTACCGACGCCCACACCCTTTACTGCTGGCGCATGCTGGAAGTTGATGCCCTGCTCAGTCTGGGCCTCTACCATCTCGACCTCTGGGAACTGGCCGAAGCCGCACAGTTTTTTCAAGCCGTGATCAAAACTGCGACGGGCACGGCTCATCAAAGCTGGGCCGACAAAGCCAAGCTGTGTCTGGCACTGGTCGCCTCCCACAGTCTGCAAGATGAGCGCCTGGATGCCAATGCCATCGGCTCCAATCAACTGCCCCGTGACCTGGCGATGACCCTGGCTGAGCAGGCCTATCAGGCCATCGCGGACATCTCCCGTCCCGAATACACCGGTCGCTTTGCCTTCTTCATTCAACTGCTGGCCCAGACCTACACAAATCTAGGCAATGCCGAACGGGCAACAGAATTATACGAACGGGCGATCGCCTTTGCCGAAGCCAGCCACTATGTCCAAGTCAAGGCCAAAGCACTGGTTGGCTGGGGGCAACTGCTGCGGCAGCACCATCAGACTGAACTAGCTTTAGAAAAAATTACCACCGCCCTCGACCTACTGGAAGATTTAGGGGCTCAAAGTGATCTTGCTGAAGCCCATTATCAGCTAGGACTTACCTATCAGACCCATGCCGCCAAAGCCGCTGCTCAAACTCATCTGGCTACGGCTATCCGTAACTTCGAAGCGATTCAAGCACCCTGTCAGGTAGCCAAGGTTCAGACGGTGCCGAGAACCTAATTATCCATAATTTTGGGAACTTTGATAAAGTCATCTTCGCGCTCAGGAGCGTTGCTGAGCAGACTTTCGCGATCGCTAAACGTCTCTAGCTGATCCGGACGATGAATATTGCTCACTTCAATGGCACGGGTGGTCGGCGGCACGTTAGCCGTTTCTAATTCGTTCAACTGCTCAATGTAATCCAAAATGCCGTTAAGCTGCGTTGTGAACTGCGCCTCTTCCGCTTCTGTCAGGTCTAAGCGAGCCAGGTGAGCAACTTTACGGACTTGTTCGCGATCGATCATGGCGGGTGATTAGGTGAGATGTAGGGGTGTCAGGGTCGCTGAGTGGAGTAATGGAGTGATGAGGGGACAGGGAGCGATGGAGTGATGGAGGAACAGGGAATCAGTAGAGCGAGCAGCTTGCCCGCGACCCCAACAAAGCATCCAAAATCCAGCATGAAGCACCAAGAACGAAGAGCGAAGAACAAAGACCCCCTTTTTCTGCATTCCGAACTCTGAACTCCGAATTCAAAAGAATATATCAGCTTTCATCCGACCAGTATTTTTCAACCAGTTTTGCGCTTCGATGTAGTTGTTAGGGGCGATGCGAATCGCCTCCATCCAATAAGTTGCCGCCTGGTCAAACAGCTCAGAAGCCGCTTGAGTATTACCACCAGCCTCGGCTTGTTCCCCTTTGTAGTGATAGATGACTGCCATATTGTTTAAGGCTTGGCATAAGCGGGGATTTAGGTCTAATGCTGCTTCGTAGCGTTCTAGAGCCTTTTCGTGCTCACCATTGCTCGCGTTAATTAGCCCCATATTGTAAAGCACGAAGCTTTTATCATAGGGATCTTCTTCTAGCTCTAGGGCTTCCTGATAGTTTTCCATCGCTTCAGCGTATTCGCCATCCGCTTGGGCTGACATACCGTCCCGATAGTAGGCAAAGGCTTCTTTAGCTCTTTGCTTGGTCGGCATCATCTTGAGAATCATGTCGGCCATGACCGTAAAGGTCTTATCAATAAAATTGTCGTTGCGCTGGCTTCTGGGCATGACAAGCAGTAAATATCAGTGAACGAGTTACTAATACTCTAACGCTCACTGGAGCGATCGCAACTAGCCTGAAGCGACGGAATCTGGCGACTGCAATTGCTGATTCAAGAACAGCACCAAATCTTTCAAGGTTTCCAGCAGCGACTCGTCAAATTCCTCGCCAATCTCGATTTGAAATGTCTCATAAAAATCGCAGCACAGTTGGTTAGGCCAGTCATACCAGCAGATTAGCGGTAGCTGCAGGTCTTCGATTAGGCGATCGCTAGGCCGCAGTTTGCTCACGTCCAGTCCGGAATAAATCGGTAACTGCCTGTATACAAAAGCTAGAAGTCGTCGGGCCGCCATCGGCTTCTCTAACTGTGGAAACAGCTGCGACCAATCCTCTAGAGACAGGCTAGGGCGGCTGCTTATTTGAGCATTAATGCGGCGACGAACGCCGACATCTGGACTCAAATCACGATAAGTCCGCAGGCTCCGAAAGTAGTTGATCGCGAATTGCCACATGAAAAGGAATGTCTGGCAGCGGTCTGCCTCAAGTGTTCCCACGAAACATCCGATGACGGCTATTGACCGGAGGAATTGGGTGAATTCATCTTGAGAGCAGGCATTGAGCCTTAGAAGTCCCGAAAATACGGCATTGGGCAATCCGCAGAAATCGTTAAGGCCAATGATGATGACCAGCCGACAGTTCAGCAATTTGCTAAAAGGCCACCCGCTTTTTGACGCTGGCTGGAGCCGCGTGATCACAGAAAGTAGATTCGCATGCTGTCAGTTCATTTTGGGCATGCTGAAGCTGTCAAGTTTGTTGTGTGCTTGAGAATCAGCAATTATGGGTCGCTTAAACAATCGAGCTTACGAGCTGTTGAAGGCAGAAGCCAACCGTTTGATACAGGATCCGCTAGAAAATGTTCGTCGCGACATTGTGCTGCGCCGCCTTAATCGACTGCGGCTGCAAGACGGGCCACCCTTGACCTATGACGAAATTAAAGCCGAGGTGGAGGACATCTTTCCTGAGTTTGACGACCAGGTGATACGTCGAGCGGCCAAGGCCAACCAAGCCTCGGGCAAGCTGAAATGGCTGGGCGTGACTGCTGTAGGGACCGCGATCGCCGCTGGGACGGTCTGGGTATTGAACTTGCCATATCCGATGATTCGCTGGCCCGTAGCGCGCACGGTACCGATTGTGCTGCTGCCTAGCTACATCAGTATGGATCACAACTACCGCCAGGCCATCTCGCTGGTGGAGCAGGCCGATCAGCTTGTTAATCAAGCCACCAGCGCTCAGGACATTGAACTAGGCAGTGAAAAAGCCGCTCAGGCTCAGCAGCATTTAGACAAGCTGCCGGTGTGGTTTTTGGGATATTACCCTCGCGCATATTGCACTTGGTTTAGCTGCACCTGGCGATTTACCTACGACGAGTTTCAAACCGCCCGCAAAAACATTGGCCGTATGGAGGCTAAGGTCTTTCAAGAACAAAATGCGCTGGTGCTATTGGAGTCAGGCTCGACTGCAGTGGCACTGGCCAAAGCGGAATATGAGTCGGCAACCGCCACTCAAGACAAGGTGGCCGCCGTCGCCGACTGGCAAACAGGGATGGATCAGCTGAATGAGATTCCGTCAGAAACGCTGGCGGGTCGCATGGGGCAAACCAAGCTGGCCGCTTATGAACGCGACTTTGCTCAAGTTTCTGGATCGCTAGCCGGGGGCAATCGCACCTCTACCCGAATTGAAGCGGCCAAGCAGTTTGCCTGGACGGCCTCAGAAGAAGGCCAGAGCGCCCCCCATCCCCCGGAAACCTGGGAGCGCATTGCCGGATTGTGGCAACAGGCGATCGCCCGGTTAGAGCAGGTTCCCGTTGACGATGTAGGCTACAGCGAAGCGCAGCGCCTCCTGGCGGAATATCAAAACAAGCTAGGAGTCGTGCAAGAGCAGCAAATTCGCGAGGAGCGATCGCAGCAAGCCTTTACCACCGCCCAAGACAAGAACATTGATCTGGGCAGCCGGGTAAGATACATCGATCGGGCAGAATATGCCAGCGCCCTCCAAAGCATCATCAATGACCTCAACCAAGTCAACTCAGGCACCACCGTTTATGAACCGGCCCAACAGCTCAAACAAGCCGTGCAAAACCGCCTAGAGGAAGCCGCCGCTGCCGCCGCTCAGTGAGTCCAGAATGCGGAATCTACAACAGACAACAAATGATCCAGCTACCTAGCCCCCCTGCCCCCCCGCATACCTCGCCCACTCCAACGACCTCACTTACCCCTATTCACCTGATCATCCATCCACCTTCACGGAAAGCATTAGGGCATCCATTCCAGTAAAACGCCGACACGGCTTTCTTGACCCGCAGGACCGTTCTGTAATTGGATGTCAGTGCCAATTCGGATATCTTCGGCGATCGCATAGCCCGCCGCCAGGGTCGTCAGACCTACCTCACTGTTTGTGCCTGGTGCCACCCAGCTTTGCGTGATCGATAAATCCGCGGTCCCCGTCCGCGACGGAACAATCATGAATCGCACCCCGACGTTTAAGCCTTCAGCGTCAAACGTATCCGTTTCAATATGGCGATAGCCAATGACCGGAGCTATGTTGCCATACCAACCCAGCGGCAGTAAGTAATATTGCACATCGGCCCCAAATGATTGGCTATCGCCTTGGCCATTGACGGCATATTCGCCACTGAGGGTTAAGGGCGTGCGGCCCACAAACACATCCTGTACGCCGATGTAAACGCCTCCGGTGTTATCCGCCGCTGGAAATTCTGCATAGCCAACGCGCACCCGCGTCCGAAATGCTGGGTCATGATCAATATCAAATGCCAGATCAGGCACCTCTTCTAGCCAGCGCTGCAGCACTGGACTGCCCTCAATAATGTCGGCATCGACATCTAGTCTCTGAGCAATATTCTCAGAAGCGCGCTCCGTTTCTGCAAGGCTCTCTGTTGCTGCCGCCGGGGCTGCTGCCCCAGATGTGATTGCCGGCCGTTGGTCGACACTAACCGGATGTTCACGCGACCAGGAACCCAGCGACAAAGTTGCCGACATCGGAGTCGTCAAGTCGAACGTTGAAAGTCGATCGCAGGAGTGCTTTACCGTTGCTGTCAGTGGGATAGGAGCGATCGCGGCCCCTGGACAGGTCAATTTTGCCGGCTGATTCGCCGTCGATGCCGCGATCGCTGGCGAGCCCCAAGCCGTCATACCAAGCAAGCCCAAAATGCTGACAACGGCCTTTAGAGGGCACCGTAGCAGACAAATCAAGGGGAAGGAGAAGTTCGCCATAGATTTAGGCTAGTGACCGCAGACAACGACATGAGAACTGACGCAGTTGCCCCCGATGGGCTCTTGACCCTCATCTTGGGGGCAATCGAATTCAGCGTCCCGCAGCAAAGGATACAGAGATCAGTGCGCAAGCGCTAGACGTATAGACTAAACCCTCATTACTTTCCATAGAAAGTAAAAGAGACCAGGACAGCTTCGCGATCGCGTCGCCTTTTGGCAGCAAAAAGCCCCAGCGAAACACCGGGGCTGAAAGTTGAGGATAAGCTCAGAAACAACCGACCTAGCGAACAGTGCTTCGCATCTGTTCAGCATCAATTGGCTTCATAAAGTAAAGCCGTATCAGCTGCCAGGCAATAGTCGCCACATGGGGCAGCCATCGTAAAATCTTCAAAACCTTGGGCTGATTGCTACGGTTCACTGCCATCAGCTTATCGTTAGCCACCGCACCTTTGTCTAAGGCCTTAAAAAATTCAGGATGATCAACGTTCAAAATGACCGGGAAAACGCGGGCAGCGCTTTCATTAGTGCGACGAATCACGTCGACATCATATTCCCGCGCATCAAGCCCAAGTGCGCCATAGAAGCCCTTTCGCTGCAAGTCGTTGAGATACATCGTCGCAAAGACTGACAGCAAAAAGAAACGGCACCAGAGGCGGGCGCGCCAATCATTTAAAAACTGGGGCTGCGATTTCATCAGGGCCGAGAAGAAATCACCGTGACGATTTTCGTCTTGACACCAGTTTTCAAAGAACCGAAAAATGGGATAAATCTGGTTTTCGGGATGCGCTTCCAGATGGCGATAGATCTTGATATAGCGCCAGTAACCAATCTTCTCGGAAAGGTAAGTGGCGTAAAAAATAAACTTGGGCTTAAAGAAGGTGTAGTCTTTGCTCTTAGTCAAAAAGCCCAAATCTAGCTGCAGGTTAAAGTCCGTCATGGCCTTATTCAAAAAGCCAGCATGACGAGCCTCGTCCCGAGACATCAGCTTAAAGCATTCAGCCAGTACGGGGCTTTTATGCTTGAGGCGACGCCCCAACTCCTTATACAGAAGAAAGCCGGAAAACTCAGCGGTACAGGAGCGCTCCAAAAACTCAATAAAGAGTTGGCGGGCCTCGCCATCAATATGCTCCCAAGACTGCTTGAACGAATCATCACGCACAAAGTGATGACGGTTATAGTCTTTCCGAAATTCTTCGAGAATGGCGACTAGCTCATCTTCGTTGGCCGAAATATCCATTTCAGCCATTTCATCAAAATCAGTGGTGTAAAACCGAGGGGTCAGAATAGTGTCCTTAGCAGGCGCTTTCACCCCCGGACGAAGCTCTTCTTCTAATTCTGGCTTTTTAAGGGAATCTACCATGAGTCCTCTAGTACAAGCTCCTGGTGCCGAACGCGCAAACAACACAACAGCCGACTGTCACATTGATATGTCTCAATCAACTGCCCAAATTACGAATCGAGCAGCGATGGAAAGGACGGACGGCAACTTAATTAACTGTTTGCATAGTTTATCAACTGGAGAGGGGCAGATTGTGTGCAGCGCTTTAAGAATTGCAACATTCGAAAATCCCTACAG
>JBCCNE010000261.1:0-6754 GCA_039026015.1 Cyanobacteria bacterium P01_C01_bin.70
TGGCAACGGCAGTAACCACTTATTTAGGAGCGCCCCTGGAGACGCTGCAAAATCGCTGGCAGAGGGAAGGCAAAACCGTTGTTTGGATTGCTATTGAGCATCGCGTTGCCGGGTTGATGGGCATTATGGACACCTTGAAACCGGCTGCTGCCACAGTCGTTCGCCAACTGCACCAGATGGGCTTAGAGGTGGTGATGCTGACGGGAGACAATCGCCAAACCGCCATGGCGATCGCTCAGGAAGCTGGCATTAAGCACGTCATGGCGGACGTTAGACCCGATCAGAAAGTGGCCACCATCAAGCGTTTGCAGCAGCCACTGCGGCGCCCAAAATCGGCAACTCATAGGCGAGCCGCCGCTGCTGGCAGAAACATTGTCGCCATGGTGGGAGACGGCATTAACGATGCGCCGGCGTTGGCCCAAGCGGATGTCGGTATTGCCATTGGAACAGGAACGGATGTGGCGATCGCCGCCAGCGATCTCACCCTGATTTCCGGCAATCTCCACGGTATCGTGACGGCGATTCAGCTGAGTCGCGCGACGATTCGCACGATTCGCCAAAATCTCTTTTTTGCCTTTGCTTACAATGTCGCTGGCATTCCGCTGGCGGCAGGAGTGTTGTTTCCATTTACCGGTTGGCTGCTCAATCCTGCCGTCGCCGGTGGAGCCATGGCCTTCAGCTCAGTGTCAGTCGTGATGAGTGCCTTACGCTTGCGGCGCTTCCAAGTAAATACGTCCGCCGGAACACCGATAGTTGATGCCGATCAGATTCCCTATCTGGCCTGGATGATCCTGAGTAGTACCGCCCTATGGGGGATGACGCTCTGGCTCTATCCTCAGCATCTGCCCTGGGTGCTGGGTAGCTCTGCTCTGCTCTGTCTGATGTGTGCCGGTTTGCCTGATCTCGCTGCTTTAGCTGCACCACAGCTACCAGCGCAATTGCGAAGCGGGCAGCGGCAGCTGTTGGTGGCGGCAATTGTCTACGGCCTGCAATTCGGAGCGGTTCGGCTGCTCCAAGCCGCTGTCTAAGGGGCTGTCATCCTTTAGCGGTCAAGCCCCATGCTGACAGCGGTTCAGCCCCTAGCTAAGTTTCAGAAGCGGGCGCGGCAAAGCTGATACCGCAGGCATGCTGGCTTTAATTAATGATGCACCCCAGAACTCGGTAAAGATTTAGTCGTCGGGAGAGTTATGTTCGTACCTTTGATTTGCGATACCGGTTACGACGCGACCGCGATCGCCTGCCATTTACCGGAGGCCAACTCCCCAACCGGCCAACCGGCGGCCTTCGGGAAGACTCTGACCGCCATGGCCGAGGCTCCCTCGCGCTTAGCCCAGCAGCTCCAGGCGCCATCAAAGACCCCCCAGTTTTCGTCACCGCCCCCGCCCCTGTTGGGACGCAGCAGCCAAGGCAGAGAAGTGATGGAAGTACAGTCTCGACTGCAGCGGCTGGGATACGATTCAGGGATGGAAGACGGGATTTTTGGCTGGCAGACTGAGCAGGCCGTACGCCGCTTTCAGACGGAACAGGGCATCGCAATCGACGGCATCGTGGGTTCCCAAACGCGAGCGCTGCTATTTCCCGAAATCTCCCCTCCTCCTATATTGTCTTTAACCCGTCGCAGCACTGGCCCCGCCGTAAAGCAACTGCAGACTCGCCTCCAGCAGCTCGGGTATGAGCCAGGCGCGATCGACGGTCAATTTGGTCCCCAGTCCAGAGCGGCGGTTATCCAGTTTCAGCAGGCACAGGGCTTAAATCCTGATGGCATCGTCGGCCCGGAAACCCATCTGGCTTTGGAGTCAAAGCAGACCCTGACGGTCCAACTGGATGAGCTGCTAGAACCCCTTAAAGCGCACCCAGTTGCGATCACCCGTCAACTTAACATCACGCCTCCTAAAACAGTGGCCTCACCGCAGGTGGAATGGTTCACGCTGAGTCCTTTTCTTAGACCCCTACTGGCGATCGGGGGAGCCATGGTATTTGTAGCGGGCTGGGCGATCATTCTCAGAACTCCTCAGAAGTCAAAGCGCCAGGAGCGGTCAATCGACAGTCAGCCGGCATTGCCGATAAAGGGCTCAAAGACTCCACCGATATTAGCGACGCAACCGGTCTCTCGGCCTCGTGGTTTAAAGACCCCGTTTCTCACTGCCGCCAACAAGTCACCCATACTAGTGGCGACCCTACTGACGGAAACCCCTCACCAGTCTTATTCCTACTCTCTTGTCGATGATGCTGGCGGGTTGTTTCGAATCATCGACGACAAACTATGGATGATCCAGCCATTACCAGACGCGCTGGATAAATATTTCACTATCGTGTTGCGCTGCACGGATTCAATTGGGCGCTCGAAAGATAAGATTTTTGAAATTGCCAAGCGATCTCGTAGCCTCTCGGGAGCATTGCTCACTCGATAGTCTCCGTGGGCATCTGTTCTTTACGAATCAAGGCAAGTTGCATAATCAGTCAGAAAGATAAGGAATTGCTCCATCAAGGTAATGCAGGCGTGACAAAAAGCCTATAAGTTCACTCAAATAGGGACGACCAAAAATTTTGTCTGCTCGGTTAGCCTACCGCCCGCCCTCTGAGTGATATCGGGCCCTTGCCGCATAGTGAATTCCGGTAGGAATAATGGAGAACTGATTGGGTTTTGCCAGCGCTCAGCCCAGCATACGGCGATGGATTATCACACTGGCGGTATTCATTGCAACTGACAGCTTTAGCTCAGAAGAGCCATACGATCACAATACCGCTACGGTGAGCTTAGCCTATCCGCTGAATGATGCGATAGCTCTTGATAAATGGGCTTTGAAACCATATATCAGGAAGTCAAGTGCTATTAGAAAACTGAGATGTGGCTGACGGAATTGAGTCCGGCAACCAGGTGCAGCAAGACTTGTTTATCCTCCCTGAGCGGCGGGAGAAGGCCTGCAAGCTCAGGGAGGCAGAGATGTTAACATCTTTTGGGTCTGAGACGGTGTGATGCGCTGCAGAGGGAAAAAAGCAGGAGTGGCAGACAAAGGTGAAAGGGCAATCAGTCAGTACGATTACAACTCATTTACATGAGCTCTTAGCCGCCCGATACGTCGAATTTGTACAAATCGGTCATCTTGTCAGAAAAAGAGTCCAGCCTCGCTTCACCAATGTCAAACGACATTTATGCTATGAAATGGTTTCTACGTCTAGGATGTTACCTCTGCGCGCAATCACTTTCACTTCCTGGGCAATTTGAAGGATGTTAGTGCTTATAACTGGCCGAATTCGCCATAAGGCCCCGTGAAAATAGGCCCAGGGCTTCGGATGAACTGATTTAACCACTGCGTAGTAATCACTGATATAGCGGTGTGCATTCTGATTCAGTACAGTTTCAAACCTCAACACTTTTGCCAGCGGATGCCAGATGTACTTGATTAACCCGCGCACCGCTATATCAACCCACAAGCTCTCATTAGGGAGATTCAGATAGGGCAGACCAGAAGTTGGTATACTTCTGACTTGATTTCGATAAGGCCTCATAACGTTTCGACCCATAGCATTTTCCAAAACCTATAAAAATTTTATTGCATATAATCCCAAAAGTGTTAATAGGTTTTGGGATTTCGATGGATGCATGTCTAGCTTAAACAGCCTGCTACATGGGTTGCAAGAACTCTATGGGAGATGTTTTTTTTGATGAAGCAGACAGCAACAGGGCTGCTCAGCAAGGAGTCGAGTGCTGGCAGGGAAAATTTGAGGGCTTTGTTTGTCCTGCGACTGTTGCCATCTTTCATAGCTCGCGGCTAGGATAAAGATTCTGCTGACTTCATAGAGGTTTTGGGGCTATTTAGCCAAAACTGAAATAAGCTATAGGAGCATACAGAAAATTTGTGGGTAATTTTGGATAGTATAAGTGGCTAAATCAAAATCTAGTATCGACAACCTCAAACTAGGACGTGGCAAGCGCCCCAAGCTCAACAACATAACGGTTGGCATGCGTATGTCTCCTGAGACAAAGGCACGTCTTGAGGAAATTGCTGCGCACTATGAATGCACGTATGCTGGGAAGCCTTGGATTGCGGGCCTTCTGGAGAAAATTGGTTCCGATGAGCTAGTGATTTCTAGGACTCCAGCTTATCTTCTCGGCAAAAATTCGTCTCGATGTGGATCATCTAGTGATGACACAACTCAGGATGAAAAGGGTGTTAACGAAATTGACCAGACTTTTGGGGAATATGTTACCCAGCGATATAACACTCCATCTAAGGATGAATCTCAAGAAGTCGAATAAATAGTTGACAAGGAAAACTGAATAATGGCGCAAGGGATAATAGCCTGTCCTTACACTTTGAGCGAACTCATCAATGATCCAGACCTTGGTTTAGCTGGAGAAGATTACGATGATCGAAGGAATGCACTTGGTCAATTAAAATCATTAATTGATTCGTCTCAAGTAAAGTTGTATATCTTGCCTACCTTGTTGCCAGTCATACATGCTTACTATGCAAGGTCTGCTAATGAAAACTTTGCTAACAGATGTATCGTTGATTTGCTTGCGCTAGGAAATTGTAATTTAGATGTCGATCATCAAAGTTGTGCGGTAGAAACTATCGATTTGATGAGTCGTGCTTGTCAGTTTGATCCATCCATCGAAGTTGCTTTTTACGAAGCCTTGATGCTGACGACAGCATTAAACTTGAGAGTCGAACTTGTAGTAGTCTCAAATGATAATGTACGACATCATTTAAATAGGCTTTCTAGGTGCTGTTTAAGTTCCACGGAAATCTTTGTATGTGACGTTCAGCAGGCAGTATCGTACTTGTCATCCATCGAAAGTGGCATATTTTCTAGTGAACGGAAGATATACGTTAGTACCCCTGCTGCTAACTTCAAAAGTCTCAAAAAGGGTGCTACAGTAATTGACTTTGCCTACGCAGTACACACAGAAGTTGGCAATAAGTGTTTTAGAGCTACTGTGAATGGTGAAGCGGTATCTCTGGATAGAGTGCTGAAAAATAGAGATGTTGTTGAGGTGGAGAAGGCCGAGCATCTTCAGGTAAATGAGTCTTGGCTCGGCTTTGCAGCTACTCGACTCGCGAAAAAAGCTATCAAGCATTCGATTCGAAAAACTTATCAAGACCGAGGCTGGGATATGCTCAAACAAAGTTTCAACCTTAGTGAAATTAGAACTGAGTTAGATATTGTCGCCCAGAATAAGAATAAGAAGCTTAATGAGTTAATAGAAGAGATTGGTAGAGAGCTATTTTCATTGGATAAACTATCAGATTGCCTTCAAGAAATTAGTACATTTAGTCAGCTCTCTTCTATTAGGCCTGAAGGTGATGGCCGTCGAGTCCTTGTAGGAGCAAATACAGAAGAAAAGTATCAACTATCGCGATGCTGCATGCCCTTTCCTGATGATCTGTGTGTTGGGATACTTTCAAAAAATGGCAACACGATTCGGATTCATCGTAAGCAGTGCAATAATCTGGCTAATGTTCGAGAAGATAGGCTGATCAGTACTGAATGGATTTGCCAGGAATGTCACGTAGAATTAGCAATAATCATGAAGGATAGGCGTGACACCTTAAGAAAAGTTCTCAACTGCTTAGCAGAGAGCGGCATAATAAGTGACTTACGTAAAGTTCTAACAACCGGTGGAATGGCTCACTCTAAAGTGACCTTGCCATTTCAGTCACGCTCTGAAATGTTAAAGGTAATAGATTTAATCAAAATTATGCCACATGTAAGTCAAGTGAGGGTTTGTGAAATTTTTGCCACTTCAGATATAAAGGCAGAGTAAGCGAGATCGCCTCCTCACCGTATCTTGAGTTCCCGTCCGAAAAAACAACTCATAGATGTTCAGGTACTACTCCATCTTTCAGCATGGGGATAATGGACTATTTATGTTAAGAATTTTAGGCTTCGTTTGTTCAACCCAACCTACGGCAATGTGCGATCGCGCTAACTCGATTGGGCGCTCGAAAGATAAGATTTTTGAAATTGCCAAGCGATCTCGTAGCCTCTCGGGAGCATTGCTCACTCGATAGTCTCCGTGGGCATCTGTTCTTTACGAATCAAGGCAAATTGCGTAGTCAGTCAAAAAGATGAGGAATTGCGCCATCCAGTGGGCGGCTTAAATTTGGTCACGACGCGATCATTGTTTGGAACACGTTTTATATCGAGCCGGTACTCCAACAACTTAGAGCAATTTCTAAAGAGAATCTAAAAAGAGCGAGTAATTAATCGCTTCCCCTGGATGGTTTAGCAATCAGAAAGCCAGCTTGCGATGAGCGCAAGCTGGCTTAGCGAGTGACTCAAGGTAATCGGTTAGAAGAATCTGTCAAAAACGTCGCCAATTTCATTGCCGATATCCTCAAAGGTATCGACGGCTCTATTGGCCAGATCTTCTGCCGCGTCGCGACTGACCCCAAAAGTCGATCGCAGGGCTCCTTCAATTTCCCGACGAGGGAAACTGTTGCGGGCTAAGTGGTCGGCGACTTGTCTAGCATTTGCCGAGTAGACTCCTTGCAGCATGGTGCTAGCCGCCTGGGCCGAGAATCCGGCGGAGCGAAAGATATTTGCCGCTGCGACCACCGACTGGCGGTAGACGTCGCGCACCACAAACCCCACATCCCGAGCGGAATAGCCAATAACGCGCAACGTGCGAGCTGCCGAGGTGGCGCTGACGCTGTAGGCTTGCATCAGCATGCCACCGACTATCCGAGCGGGATACGCCGTTGCTCGCAGGGCTCGGGCCGCGGCTTCGGCATTGAGACGGTAA
>JBCCNE010000262.1:0-6734 GCA_039026015.1 Cyanobacteria bacterium P01_C01_bin.70
GCTCCGTCGAACAGACAAATAGAGACGTCTTCTGCGAGGCGATCGCGACGTAAAACCGTTAACTTCTGAGTCTCGGTCATGGGATTATCTCCCGCAATGGACGAGGCGGAGCCGTCAATTTGTAAATCGGGCCAGCCGGCAACAACGTCTGAGCGAATTAAGCAGCCACTGATGTATTTCGCCTCGCCGGTTAGCGGATTATGATCGCTATCCTGTCGGACGTCAGCGTCTTGTACGCGACCAATGCTAAACGCGCCATCCAGCAGCGATTCTACCCAAAACCAATCTAACCAGAAGAACCGGATCGATTCTGGGGGAAGCATCTGTTCATCGGGGACTAAGTAGTTAAAGGGAACCCCGTGTAGCAGGCCGAGTCGCTCAAACCAGGTTTGGATCTCTTCGGGAAACTCAAGCGCGGCAGCATTACCCTCTGTTTCCGCGAATAGATGGGGGTAAAGCGCCTGTTGACTATCTTGAGCTAGCTTTTGGGCGTTGGCGCGTTTCCAGTTAAACAGGCGGGTGGCGAATTGTTTATCTTGGAGGGCTAACAGTTGGCCCAGCTGCCAGGCGGCGGCATAGGAAATATCAAATAACCCCGTATTTGGATTGTAGGAAATCAGCTGATCGGCATTGCGAACAGCCAGTTGAGACAAGGCTAATGATGTGGGATTATCTCCGGGCAGGAGAGGGCTGTGATACCAAGAAAAGGTTTTGCCGCCCTGCCGGAGATAATGGGGGAAGGGACGATAGCCTTTGGCCAGATAGGAGGCTGCTTCGGAATTTTCTGGGGTTGGTAATCTAAGGGTGTCTTTGTTGAGATTTTTGAGTAACCCCGTAAAATTTTGCTCGGGGTCAGCACAGGCAAAGCTCCAGCTTTTTAGCATTACTAGACGGATATAGTCGTCATCGGTAGCATTTTGATAATCAAATTCGCCATTCGAAAATCGATTTTCTAAGGAAACTAAATAAGCGGTGCTAACCCCGGATTTTTTAGGCAGTCGATTGCTAATCACTACCGACAATGGTTCACTTGTTTCAGCGTCGCCGCTCACCTGACGCACGTGGGCCAAATATTCTAGATCTTCGGCTGTGGGCAGTATCTTGGAGAGCAGCTTTTTAGGAACATCAATGACGGCAACTTTATCGTCAACGTGTTGACCAATTTCTAAATTTAAACCCGGCCATTTTATGGTGTCTGTAGAAGAGGGCTGTAACTTTCCCAGGGGAATGATTTTCGTATTTTCGGATTGAGCTAGGATGGCTTCAACTTGTGTTTCCAAGCCCGCAAACTCTCCCCGTAGCTGATCGGCCCCACGCTTACTTGGCTCAGCGATCATCGCTTCATCATCGATCGCCTTAATCCAGCTAATATTGTCTGATAACAGGTGCTGCCATAACTGGTCTTTTTGATCTTGATTCAGCTCATTGCCTTGGGCATCAGACAACGACGTTTCTAAAAAGGTTTCTTTCTGAATCGTGCGTAGGAGGGGCTCACCCTCGTGAACCAGAATGAGGGCTAACCAAGGAACCGTTTGATTTTCGGGTTGTGTCAACCTTAACCAAGGTAGGGTGCTACTTTTGAGGGCAATGTGCGGCAGGATATGGGAATGATCGCCGAGGCTACCGGCGGGCGGAAAAACCGCATGAATCTCAGGGGCGGTTAACCCAAAGCGATTGCCTTGAACGACAAACGTCAGCTGCGAGCTGAAGGCATCATTGATATCAGCAATTCTGACCGTTTGCTGAATGTCAATTTTATATTTGCCCGTATCTAAAGCAGTCTGATGGCTTTGAATAAATTGAATTTGCCCCTGGGCAGTTGGATCAGTAACTTTAGTGCTCATTGTTCAAATTCACCATAAAAGGACTTGTACAGGACGGCAGAAATATGCTGATTATTCAGAATGCTGGGGAGGCTTATCTGCCTTAGTTTTGAATGTTGAGTTTTGGGTTTTGAATGCTGCGTAGCGATACTAGACCGCTGCGGCTTCGAGTTGCGGCGCGATAACAAATGATTGCTCGATGCCTTTAGCGGTGGCAAAGTCTGATAAATCAATATCGGCGATGTCGACAGCCGATAGTCCCAAGCTTTGTAGCAGGAGATTTCTGGCATTTTCGACCGCTTCAGACGTGATGCTTTCACCAATCGTTTGTTCTCTGAGATCTTCATTGGCTTCGGCACTTTTTGAAAACAGTGCACCAGGCTGCCATTGATAGGCATCTGCCACTGATTCGGTGTCGTAAGCTAAGTTCTTACGGTCAATCAGTTGCGTGACGCCAGGCTTGGGCGGATTGGCGGGTTTAAGGGTGTATCCCGACAGGACATGGTTGATCAATCCCTCCCGAGTAGGATCGTTGGTGTTGGATTCTCCCCACAATCCGGTCGGCACGTTTTTAGCGATCGGAACGCACTCAAACTCTCTGCCCTGAGGGGATTCGCTACCATCGTCTGCGATTTTTACGAGGGAAATACGATAGCTCGATTCAGTAAATTCCTGATTGCTGACGTCCATCGGGGCGATGCCAAAGGTCGTCGTTTGCGGCGTAATCCCTGAGGCGGTCTGTGGTTGAAGTGACACCTGTCCAGCTTCAGCCGTTTTAATCGGAATCACCGAGCTGGTGGTAAATGCAAAGTCTTTGGGGTCAACGATAAAGAGTTCCGAGTCACCTTCGCCGATCTGGCGGAGTAGGCCACGCTCAACGGCAAGGGTGCAAACGTCTTGATCAGCCGGTAAAAACGATTGCTTAAACTCTGACCAGTCGAGAGCCGGCGGTTTTTGTTGAGAACGACTGCCAAAGCGAACCGTAAAGGAGACGATCCAAAGACGAACTCTGGCGGTGCCGGAGAACTTGGGTCCCCAAATATGCAGATCGGCACCTGTTTGGATTGAAATTCTTCTGGTCCGCCGGAAAATGCGGAAGCTGTAGGAGCCACCTAGATTAACGCCAATCCGCGCATCATAAAAATAGGGCTGCCAAGAGACAATAAAGTGGGCATAGGCCACAAACCACGCTTTGATTCTGCCAGATTTCCAATTGGCTTCTAAGCGTCCGCCAGCCATGATGGCGGAGGCGGTAAGCGCGAAGTAAAGACTGCCTTTAACGCTTAATTGCTTGCTAATGCGCCAGTTGAGCGCCAGAGGATCGACTCTGGGATAGTGATCCGGAATCTGGAAACGGGGATGATAGCCGCCTACGGTGAGGACAAAATCACCTTCATGGGCACCGGAAAACCAACTGTAGAAAGCGAATCCACCGCTGAGCCGACAGTCCCGGTCAAACAGGTAGGAGTCGGGCAGGATTTTGCCCTCGACTTGGAGGATGCCTTCGGCAGGGGCGAACCGGGCCAGAATGGCGAAGCGGATTTGGGCGAGCGGAGGCACCAGAGGCTTACTACTGCCAGGCGGCAGGGGCGGGGAAACCAGGGTAGAGATGCCAAATAGGTCGAGGATGAATTGATCGCCGAAGCTCACAACCAGCAGGACGAAGGATTCAATAATCTTAAACGAGGTGAATTTGATGCCCACCGCCAGCAGCACGCGCCCAACTTTGGGGGGAATGGAGGGGCGGAGATCTTGCTGGATGGCGATTAATTCAGCAGGATCGGCAGGGGTGCGGTTGATGGCGGCGCGAACCAGAGGGAACTGAGGAATTTCGTCGAGGGCGGGGGGGATAAGCTCACGGTTATAGGCGAAACCGAGGGCGAGTCCGGTAATGAAGAAGAAGGGGGGGCCACCGAGGGGCTTGTTGAGGACGCCGTAGATAAAGAGGGAGGGGTGGCCATTGAAGTCGGTGTAGGAACCAATGGCGGCTAGGGCGAAGGTCTTGGTTTTGACAAGGATGGCTCCAGAGTACTCGTCTCTGCCGTCAACAGTGGTTCTGAGTAAGGCCCCTGCAATAGTCAGATTGCCTTTGCTTTCGTAATTGACGCCGAGACCCTGAAGCTGGAATTGGGGCTGGAACTGTTTGAGGGGAGAGCCGACGGATAATCCTTCCAGGGTTAAGGTGAGCCCGGCAGCGGCGATCGCGGCATCTAATCGGAACCAAAGGACGTCGTCTTGATATTGGAAGCCGATTCTCGCCAAGTGAAGCGGCCCAAGCCGTTTATTGAGGGAATACCATTGAGTGCTATCGGTAACGGGCTCGGCAGGGACAAGCTCAGCGGTAACAGGCTCGGCAGGAACGGACTCAGTGGGATCAGGCTCAGCGATAACGGGCTCAGCGGTAACGGGTGCATCGAGAGTCGGCGCGTCAGCCACAGAGGCTGAAGATGACTCATTGGCTGTGATGGGCAGGGTGAGAACTTGAAAGGTATCGCCGAGTTGCAGAGTAGCGCTGATGGTTAAGCCTCGCTTAACCGCCGGAGTGGATGTCTCTGGGTTGGATTGTTCTGGAGAGAGACTGTAGGGGATGGGCGTTATGCCATCGGGAAGGAGGGCATTGAAGGCATCAACCGTGTCGGGGTTCAGGTTCTGTGAGGCGAGGAGAAATTGTAAATTATCAATCCCGATAGTTCGGTCGGAGGGAAGATCTCTCCCGACGAGGGGCAGCTTCGTGAAGTTGATGGTGGAACTGAGGTTGAGACCAAAGAATACCTGCGATTTGCTCTGGGCTTTACTGTAGATAAATAGAGCGTCTTTGAGAGTAATCTCTAGCGTGGCAGGGACATAGGCGGCGATATCGGTAGAAACCGCTTCGACAAGACGCTTGACTTTGAGGGCTTGTCTATCAGGATTGTTATAGGCAGCGAGGAGCGTTTTGACCTTTTTGTCTTGAGTGAAGAGCAGGTTGAATTGTAGGCCACCAACGGTGATGTAGCCGCCAAACTGTTTGAGAAAAGAATTATCTTCTTGGCGAGTAATGTCGATGATGACGGTAATATCCACCGCTTGATCATCAACCAACAACTGGGATTCAGCCGTAAAGGTAAAATCTTTGGTTTCACTGTTGAAGGAGACCGCTAGATTTTGAATCGTGAGGTCTTCTATGGCTTTGGGTAAGGGAACGTCACCAAAGATATTGCCTAAGTCTTCAATCAAAGTGGGTTGCCCGTCTTCAGTCTGTTGGGCCGCCGGGCCAATCGGAATGGCCTGTCCGGAGCTGGTACTGCCATTAAACTGCCAACCGTCACCGCTGTAGTTGGCTTTAAGATTAAGCGCTACCCCGGCAATGGAAAATTCGGCAGCGATTTCACAACTGTAGGCAACTTGGCCATAAATCTTGAAGCGCAGGGCATTTAACTCAACATTGTGGATAATTTCCCAAGATCCAGCAACATCAACCCGGGCGGCAAAATCCTGACTATTAAGGTTGAATTCGGCACTCAGATCGTTAATTTCCAGATCAGGGATGCCGTCAGACGGCGCGCCTAGGTCGGCCACAAAATCGGCAATCTTGACTGGAGTTTGGGTATCCAGGCCCAAATAAAACTGATTACTGGGATAGTAGCCGCCACCGAGGAGACTCATTTGACTTTCTCGGCCCAGGGCTGCCTGAGCCTCAATGGATGCCGTGATTATTTTGGCGTCCAACGGCTCATACACAGAAAATGTGAACGACAGTCCGCTTAACGTCAAAACATCTTCAATCAGCGTCCAATTTTCCAAGTCAATGGCAAAGTTGACCTTTTCAAGGCTTTTTTCACGTTTGGAGAAGTGCAGTTCTAAGGTGACGGTCCCCTGAGGCTGCAGGGACGGCAAGTCCGCCAGATCAGACGCATCGATAAAGGGCAGGGAGTTATTGCTGTAGGTTCCGGTTGCCGTGATCTGATCGCTAGCGAGGGGGAAATCAATGGTGATATTGATGCCTGCTTGGCCATCGTCCAGATCCAGCGCCCCAATCAGACGAATCTGCGAATCGTTGGGGGAGAAATAGAGCGGCGAGGACAGCTCGATCTCGGCTTGTTTGAGGGTGCCAGGGCCAAATTGACAGCCCTCAGGGCCTAAAGGCTGCAGCAGCGTTAGCACCGGAAACTCGTCTGGAAACGTGACCCGGCTCTGGATCAGAAACGCTGACAGATCGATATCAATAAAATCAACCAGGGACTCTAGTCCGGGAAGATCATTGGGGATTCCCCCCCACAGACACAAGCCATTCTCTGTTGGCAAAACTGGATTCTTTTGGCTCGACCATTCCTGCCAAAGGAGCAGCTTATTGAGTTCTGCTTGCAAGGTCTGTGCATCTAAGGGCGAATCCGCATAGATATAGAGCCAGAGCGAATCTTGGAGCGTAATGAAGCGCAGGAAAAAAGTGTCTGCTGAGTTATCGGTTTCGGATTCGCCCGGCATTTGGGGAAAGCAAGTGCCAAAGTTCCAGTCTTCAAGCGGCTGAGCACAGAGGATCAGTAAAGACTGATCGGCCTTACTTAACACCTCAATCTGGCAGCGAACGTTAAGCAACGTGCCGTTGCCGCGATAAATTTGCGAATCGGTTTCGTCTTGTTCTGGCTCAAAAAGCTCGATACGCCGCGTCCAGAAATATTGTTGCAGGTCATTCAGGCAAGCCTCGCTGAGATTGGCTTGATCGAGAACCATGGCTTGTACTGTACTTAAGTCTGTTGTCATGGGAGGTGCCTTCCCTTGCTTACATGTATGGGTCGCTGAGGCTTTCAAACAGATTGAGGCGATTTAGGTATTTTGATCTACAGATAAATCTAAGATCATTGTTTTTCGTTCCTCAGCGGGTAAGTCTGACAAAAGCGCAATTTCAATGAACGAGTCAGTCACATCTGAGAA
>JBCCNE010000263.1:0-6732 GCA_039026015.1 Cyanobacteria bacterium P01_C01_bin.70
CTTTTTGCGCTGGGTGCAAGCTTGGCCACTCGAAAAGCAGTTAATCAATCCTGAGGACTATGAAATGCTGTTTCTCGTCCGTAACTGTGATGAAGCGTTTGAAGTGGTACGAGCGGCTCAGCGTAAGTTTTTAGAAGCCAACGGAGAGTTTTGTCTAAATTATCAGCAGTATCGGCTGTAGAGCCTATGTTAATACTTGATTTTGAACTTGCGATTTTGGTTTGCCGCATTCTGAGTTCATCAACCGGACTCGCTAACTCGATGAAGCGATAGAACATCAGTCATTTTGCGCACTTGGGTAAAGGTCTGCTCCAGGTGGGCATGATTGCGGACGTCTAGACCCAGCTCAATTTCGGCAGTTTGTCCAGGAAAGGTTTTGACCTGGGCCTTGTGCACGTTGATGTTTAGGTCGGAGAGATGACTGAGAATGTCTTTAAGGACGCCAACCCGGTCAATCACCTGAATTTTTACCTGTACCGGATAGGTAGACGTACGTTTAGCTGTGGTCTCACCTAAGTTCCAACTGGTGGGAATTAGGCGATCGCCTGGAATCCGCTCTACATTCGGACAGTTTTGCCGATGAATCACAATGCCTCGTGACCCCATCGACACTGCGCCAATAATAGATTCTCCCGGCAGTGGATTGCAGCACCCTGCCATGTGGTAAAGCAGTCCCTCAACCCCAAAAATCGGGGAATCAGAATTGGATTTGGCTGGCCGTGCAGGACTACTGATTGCCTCTGCTAGCAAGGTTTCGGCATCTTCTTCTGTGGTCGTAGTACGAGCCTCAATCGGCTGCTGTGCTTTTACTGCCTCCCGCAGCCGATTCACCACCAAATTTAGAGTGACTTCGCCATAGCCCAGGCCTGCCAGCAGATCTTCAGCGCTAGGATAGTTGCACTTTTCGGCCACTGCCTGAGCCGGTTCGGATTTGAGCATGGCATCCAGGCCACTCTTGCCCATTTCCTTTTCCAGCAGCTCACGACCGCGAGCAATATTTTCATTGCGGTGCGATCGCTTATACCATTGCCGAATTCGGTTGCGGGCCCCCGCCGTCACCACATAGTTCAGCCAGTCGAGGCTGGGATGGCTATTCTTTTGAGTAATGATTTCCACGATGTCGCCATTTTCCAGCGGCGTGTCGAGGGGCACGATGCGGCCATTTACCCGCGCTCCGGCACAGTGATTACCCACTTCAGTATGGATGCGATAGGCAAAATCAATCGGCGAAGCCCCGCGCGCCAGCGAGATAACATCACCATCGGGTGTGAATACATAAACATCTTCGTCAAACAGATTACCCTTGACGTTATCCATAAACTCTTGGGCATCTTTCAGATCGCTCTGCCACTCCAGCAGTTGCCGTAGCCAAGTAAAGCGTTCTTCATCTGCAGTCACCAGAGTCGTGCTGGAGCTGCCGGATTCCTTATATTTCCAGTGGGCAGCAATGCCATATTCCGCAATGTGGTGCATTTCTAAGGTGCGAATTTGCACCTCAATGGGCCGCCCATAATTACTCACCACCACCGTATGCAGCGATTGGTAACGGTTGGGTTTGGGCAGCCCAATGTAATCTTTAAAGCGGCCAGGGATGGGACGAAAGGCATCATGGACGATCGCTAATGCCCGGTAGCATTCCTCATTGGTATTGACAATAAGGCGAATGGCCGCCACGTCATAGATTTCGTCAAAGTTTTTTTGCTGTCGCTCCATCTTGCGAAAAATGCCGTAAAGATGCTTAGGACGACTGCTAATATCAAATACTCGAATACTGGCCTGGTGCAGGCGCTCCTGCAGCGTATTTGCCACGGCCTGCAGGCGAGCCTCCCGATCCGCACGCTTTTCTGACACATAGGTTTGCATCATGCGATAGGCGTCGGGTTCCAAATACTTAAAAGACAAGTCCTCTAGTTCCCACTTAACCCGACCGATGCCTAGACGATTGGCTAACGGGGCAAAAATCTCCAGCGTTTCGGTGGCGATGCGGTGCTGTTTGGCACTGCTGAGATGCTCCAGAGTTCGCATATTGTGTAGGCGATCGGCTAGCTTTACCACAATGACCCGCACATCTTGCGCCATCGCCATAAACATGCGGCGAAAGTTTTCCGCCTGACGCTCGGTTTTGCTGTGAAAGTTAAATTTGGAAAGCTTCGTCACCCCTTCCACTAGATGCCGCACTTCGTCCCCGAAGTGGGCGGCAATTTCGTCAGCCGTGACGTCGGTATCTTCGACCACGTCATGCAGAAACCCAGCCGCGATCATAGCGCTATCACCGCCCAAATCTCGCAGCAACCCCGCGACGGCAATCGGATGACAAATATAGGCTTCACCGGAGGCCCGCTTTTGCCCCTCGTGCAGCTTGTAAGCAAATTGAAAGGCGCGACTAATCAAGCTCCGGGCTCCGGCATCTAAACTTGGCAGCGCTTTATCGTCAGAACGGGTTGCGGTCACAACCTCTGAGGGATGGCCTGAGCCATTACTGTTAAGACTACCGTTCGACTGCACCGGGTCACCAGACAGCAGGCAGTGGGCTAACCACTCTGGCACTGTGCAGTCTTGAGGGAGAGTCGCAGTCAAGTTGGCCATATTAGGAAGCGGAAGATAAACGACAACACCGCTAGCGATGCACTAGCTGAAAAGTCCTACACGAGCGTAGGAGAAATACATTCGAACCACAGTCACCTGATGGCACTAAAAACAATTACGACTGCAAAGCCAGAAACTAGGAATGCAAGCCTTAAAGACTTTGCCCTATCTACGCCTGATTAACGAGCGGTCATCACTGTTAGCTCGCAAATCTTGACAGCAGGCCAATAGGAATCATTAAATCAAGCAATATTCATAAACGTTATGAGTTTGCTTAATCTTACTATAAACAAAACAAGAAACCTCTGAAAGATTCGCCTATGTTGCCATTAATCGTCAGTGTTGGAAAGCGCTGTCGGCAAAATTCTTTCCTGTTTACCCGCGAAAATATACGTAAAGGGCGGAGCAATGTCTGATTCTATGAGCTCTTGTGGGGATGACGCGGATATTTTGGCTACATTTATTACTCAACTAGAAGCTCTGCGTTCAATGACTCAAGGCCGCAATATCGACGGGCGATCGCTGCAGCAGCATTTCCTAGAAGCCCAACAGCTCTATCAAACTCAGTTGTTGCCGCTGATGGCGGCATCGCCAGCGGCGGCAGGTTTTGTGAGTTATCAGACCGAAATCAATCGCGCCTTGAGACTACTGGGCCTAGACGTCGCCTTTCTGCAATCAGCCAAACAGTCGCTTACGCAACAAAAACGGCAGTCTCAGATGCTAGAGCGGCTAAACACCCTGCTGGAGTTTTGTAACGGCCTGAAAACAGCTATATCCGAAGCAGAGTGAGGAGAATGCAGATTGCCAAGAGCGAAGAACGAAGAACGAAGAACGAAGAACGAAGAACGAAATTCGTCCATCTAGTGGGTTTTGCGGAGCGGGCGCGGTAAAGCCTATGCTGCAAGGGTTTCGAGTTTAATTGATGACGCGCCCTAGCTATACCGCACCGTCACAGCCCTCAGGTCAACAGGCCGAAGTAGATAGTGAGAGGCAAAGCGATAAAGCCAGTGGCGATCGCGATCGCCAGCCCGAGGCTCAGCCCATATATTGTGAACCGCACGGACTGGTGCATTACTCCCAGAGATTGCAGAGCGCTCCAGATGCCGTGCCGCAGGTGAAATCCCAGCAGCAGCAGCACGCTGCTGTAGCCAAAAGCGTAGAGCGGATTTTGAAATTTAGCGATGACCAATCGTGCCAGGTCGCGAACTTCTTGGCCGTCTAGTTGGGTCGCATAATATGACCCAAATTTGAAATTTGCCAGATGCAGCACCAAAAAACTGCCCAGCACCGTACCAGTAACAATCATGGTGCGAGAGCTTATTGACTGGAGGCTAGGTGCGCCTTTGCTGCTGTAAGTGGCATAGCCGTCGGAGCGCGATCGCTGTTTGCCCAGAAAAATCTGGATGCCGACCACTGCATGCAGTAGCACAATTGCCAAAAGCACCGACTCCACGGCCCATAAGAGTGGTCCCAGTGCTTCCAAGTGGTAAGCGTAGGCGTTGTATGCCTCATGGCCTACGAACAGCAGTAGATTACCGACCATATGCACCAGCACAAACGTTGCCAGTGCCAGGCCCGTGACACCCGTAATCAGCTTTTTGCCAATGGGAGACTGATAAATCTTGAGGATAAGCGGTTGACGAACGGCGTTTTCCATCTTTGAAATGGCCTGTGTAAACAAGCTTTTTTAATCCTAGAGTGAATTGCGGGGCGACCCCTGCCAGGATTCGTTGATTAAGCTTGGGACTTTAAAGGTAGCAATTTGCCAGGGTTCTAGCTGGGTTGGGTGGTGAACGACGATCGCTTCCTCTAGCAAGTTGGTGCGCTCCAGAACAGAGCCATTCAAACTGACGGTCGTGCCCTGACCATATAGCTCCCAAACTCTGAGGATGTAGTGCTCAGGCGTATCTTCTGCTGGTTTTAGCGCCGCTAGATGTGCCCCCTCAGTTGCCAAATCTAAGAATGTAGCCTGCCAGGGCACAGGGGAGCGTGCCTCGGTTTTGACGGGTGCTATGACGACCTGCAGCGGCGTGTTGAAAGCGATCGCGTGCTGTGGCGTTTGACCGGTTCGCCAGTCGCCCCCGTGCGGATAGAGCCCATAGGTGAATTGATGCCGCCCCCGGTCAGCCTGCGGGTCGGGCCACAGGGGCGCTTTTAGCAGCGTTAACCGCAGGTGGTCAGGCTGGGCGTCAAAGCCGTGCTTATAATCGGTCAAGATGCTGAGTCCCCGATGGCCGTCGCTCAGGCTAGCCCAGCGATAGGCGGGGACTTCCCATTTTGCCTGCTCGTGAGGATCCGTCGGATTCGTGGGCCGGGAGATCGCCCCAAAGGGAATTTCATAGATCGCCTCTGCCGCCCCAAAACTCAAGGGAAACGCGACTTTGAGTACAACCTGGGTCGCCTGCCAGTCGGCCAGCGTGACAACTTTTAAATAACGCTGCGATCGCTCCAGCACGTAGTCTTGCTGAATGCGTGAGTCAGCAATGTGTCGCACCACTCGCAGTCGCTGTCGTAGAGGCCCTGATTCCAGCCATTCAATGGTTTCGACAGTTGCCGCTGGCAGTGGATGGTCCTGGTAGTTGGGGGCAATGTCCCAGGCATCCCAATACTGCCCAGCATCGCGAAACGCCTGGAGCTGATTGGCCGACGAGCGTACTACGTTTGTCTGAGCTGCCTTATCGATGAGCGATTTCAACTCTCCAGTATGGGCATCGATTTCGGCACGGATATGTTCATTTTCAAGACAGCATGCGGATTTTAGATTTGAGACTTTTGGTGCTTGGTGCTTGGTGCTTGGTGCTTGGTGCTTGGCACTCTGCAGGCTGCATTGCGAACTCCGACTTCCAACTTCCGACTTCCTAAGCTGTTCCGAATTCCATTTCGGGATCAGCCAATAGAGTCGGTAGCCGACGGGCGGCACGGTGGCTTCGAACAGCAGATAAGTTTCCTGGGCGTTGGATTTTAGCGGTTGGCAGGGAGCGGTTTCAGAGCAGTCGCTCTGGCTGCTGAGCTGAGTCACGACTTTTTTTCCCGTAGTCGGATCGAGAACGCTCCAGTGAGAAATGTCGGTTGGCAAATCTGAGAGCGCCACTGCCGCTAAATGGGTCTGCTCCCAGTTGAGGGAATTAAAAACGTACAGCGGTAGGGCGTCTGGATAGGGGGGGGAGCCGGGGAATAGATGCTCAGCGATCGCGGCTAGGGCAGCAGTGCGGGTCGTTTTGGCGGTGTCATAAGCTGCCTGCCAGTCGGGGTTGGCCGTCGCAAAGACTTCGGGAATGGCGGTGCCGGGCAAAATGTCGTGGAATTGGTTGAACAGTACTCGTTTCCACGCGGCTTCCAGGGCCGCCCGAGGGTAGGAGAAATGACCCAGCATTTGTGCGATCGCGCCGTACAGTTCGGCTTCTCGCAGGGTGTCCTCACAGCGCCGGTTGTACCATTTCTGATCGGCGTGGACAGTGTAGCAGCCGCGATGCAGTTCCAGATAGAGTTCATCGTTCCAGACGGGAAGGTCGGTCGGCAAAGTAGATGGAGGGCGGGGCGGATGGCTGAACAGGTCGTAGGAGCAAGGCCGACTCGGAAACTCTTTTTCCTTGCCCTCAACGGATTCCAGCAAGTCTGACTTGCCTATGCCATTTTCCGACAGCGGTGGAATCGCCAGTCCCATCGCCTCGGTGATGCGCCGCAGGTGGTTTAACGGTGTGTCAAACTCAAGCTGCGGAAAAAACGGGGACGCAGCCCAGCGGCGAGCCCGGTGCAGCATATCACGGGTGGGGCCGCCGCCGTGATCGCCCATCCCCGGTAGCCAGAGCGTCTCGGTGAGGCCGGTTTGGACTTGCCACTCGGCGCTGTGGGTTGCCATTTGCGCCGCATCAATATCGGTCCCGATGGGAGGCAGCGTCAGGCTCATCACGCAAGTGCCGTCTAGCCCCTGCCACCAAAAGAGGCCGTGCGGAAACGTGGTCATCTCGTTCCAGCGGAGTTTTTGGGTGGCGAAATAGTCAATGCCGCCGAGCTGCAATAGTTGGGGCAACTGCCAGGAAAAGCCAAAGCTATCGGGCAGCCAAGCGATTGTGCTGACCTGGCCAAATCGCGATCGCGCGTAGCGCTGCCCGTACAAGATTTGTCGTGCTAAGGATTCACCGCCCA
>JBCCNE010000264.1:0-6706 GCA_039026015.1 Cyanobacteria bacterium P01_C01_bin.70
GAATTGGTGAAGCAGCTGGCAATCTATCGAGGTTTGGGTGGTGCCGAAGTTTGGCAAGCTTGGGGGCGTCAAGATTTGCTGCCTGCGATCGCACGGCTAGGAGCAAACGGAAACCCATAAACTGCTGTCAGATCGGAAATTCTCTCTGCTTGCCCGCCCTGTTCAGCCCGACAATAGTTTGGTGCCTTTCGAGATGCGGTGCGTCGGTTGTAGAGACACAACCTGGCCTATTCCAAATCATTCAGACGGATATCGGCGCCGGTCATGTCGGTGTGGTAAATCCACGTTTCGCCGTTGCCCTCTACCAAGGCTCGCCAGCCAAAAATCGCGATTTGAGTACAGAAAGTGTCTGGTTCAGCGATGCCCAGACAGCCATCCCAGACGCGAGGCTCTGCCGAAATTACGGCTAACTGATCGGCCGGAATGCCCAAATCAGAGGCGGCCATCTCAATGATTGTTGCCGCGATCGCGGGCGGCAAGTTATTGTCCAGCGTCGATAGCCGAATCAACTCGCCAGTTTCATCGGTGCGGTAGAAAAGGCTTCGGTCGTTGTGGACAACTTCTATTTGCCATCCCGGCACTAATGCTTGCAGACAAGATTCATTCAAACGCCCTAGCCCCAGGCAACTATCTTGCCAAACGGCTTGATTGACGCGGAGGAAGCTGAGTTCTTCGATAGGCACTAGCAGTTGATTCGCTGCCAGTTCAAGAACGCGATCGCTGACCACCTCTGGCACCATTTCCGGCAGCCCTATTTCCTCGACTTCAGGCGGCGGTTCGGGAGATGTCGCATCGGGTTCCTCTGTCACCACACAACCTGTCACTACCCCTAGCAGCAATGCACCCCCCAGCCAGTGGAGCGATCGCCTTCCTAGATTTCCTCTTCTAGCGGCAAAAAAACGCAGAGCGAACATCCTTCTGGCATCCTTATAGGTGATGATTGCGGCTTGTGTTAGTCAGAATTTCAGGACTTATGCAGTTGCATCCGGTTTTAGCCCCTAAATCCCTGACTGTGAGGAAGCTAGACGCATGGGGGCTAGGTGCAGTTCCAACTCTGTAATGTTTTCTGTCGCAGGAATGTCTATGTGGTTCGAATATCGCCGCACGATTCGTTTTCAAGATACCGACGCGGCTGGCGTGGTTTACTTTACCCAAATTCTCAGCATCTGCCACGAAGCGTATGAAGCTTCGCTGCGGGCCTCACAAATTGATTTGAAGGCGTTCTTTAGCCGGGGGGAAATTGCCGTCCCGCTGACGCATTCGTCTGCCGATTTTCGGCGGGCACTGATGTGTGGCGATGAGATTATCGTGCGGCTGCTGCCGACCCAAACCAACGAAGACAGCTTCGAGATTCAATACCAGCTATTGAATGATGCCGGCCAAATTGTGGCGACCGCCACCACGCGCCACGTCTGCATCAATATGACGACCCGTCAGCGCCAGCGCCTGACCGCCGAGCTAAACGAGTGGGTGCAGGACTGGGGACGCCTAGCGCCGCCGCCACCTGCTGTAGTAGAAGTGAACGATTAAGTTTGCCCTGGGCGTTACGCGGCAAAGTCGGCCAAAAGCACCACTGCTTAGGAAGTTTGTAGGGGCTCAGCTGGAATTTCAGGCGTTGGCGCAGCGTCTGTGCCAGAGTATCGTGATCATTTTTGACAGCTCCGGCAGCGATCGCCACCACCCGCTCCCCCCAATAAGCATCTGGCAGGCCCACAACCGCCACGTCCTGCACTAACCCTGTTGCCAAAATGGCGGCCTCCACTTCTTCAGGCTGCACTTTCTCGCCGCCAGTAATGATTAGGGACGTCTCGCGGCCCATCACGTGCAGAAATCCCGCCTGATCGAGACAGCCTAAATCGTTGGTCATCAGCGGGGGGGCGATTGGGGTTAATCCCGAGGCTCGCGCTAATGACTTGGCTTTGATCGCAATCTGCCCAACTACGCCGGGCGGCAATGCCTGACCCGCCCCGTCCTGAATGGTGATCTGGGCGTGAGGCAAGGCGCGACCGCTGCCAGTCTGCCCCGCCAGAAATTCGCTTGGCAGCAGGGTCGCCACTTGAGCCGCCGTCTCCGTTAGGCCGTAAGTCGGAGCCAAGGGTAGTCTCAAGTCTCGCGCGGTTTGCCGCAGGCTAGGCCAAAGCGGTGCGCCCCCCAGCAAAATCGCCGTGAACTGCCTTAGCCAGGGCACTGTGTCCCAGTTTGCTTGCAGCGATCGCTGCAACTGAGTCGGCACCAGCGAGAGAAAGCTGCCAGACGAGGCGGCAATACGCTCCTGCTGGAAAGTCTGGCTAATGGCTCCTGGCTGCAACAATTCCTGAAACGGCTGCACTGTTAACTGTCCACCGGTCAGCCAGCAGCGCATCGCCTGCATCAGCCCGCTGACATGATGTAGCGGCAGTATACAGTAAGCATTCACTGTGGCGCAATCAAAGTGCTGACAAAATCCCTGTACGGAGGCTAACAGTGTCTCCCAGGTATGGACCGCAAAGCGAATATTGCCTGAGGAACCACCGGTGGGAATGTGGATGGATGGAGTTGGGTGATTGGGGGGCTGGGGGGCTGGGGAGTTGGTTTGTTTAGTGCGGGTATCTTGTCCGCGAGCCAGACCCATTTCTTCGCACTCTGCACCCTGCGCTCTATTCCTGACTCTAATAGTTGGCGGCACTGTCCCGATCACTATATCAGGCTGACATTGGGCGGTGACTTGGTGCCATTCCTGGGTGCCCCATTGGGGATTGGCCAGCCATATCCGGCAGGGATGTTGTAAGGCAGCGAAAAAGGCGGCGAGAAAGCGTACAGGGTCGGAGTCGACTAGCAGGATGTCACGGGGCTGCAACGCCTTGAATTGGGCGTGAAATTGCTCAAATTGGGGCCAAAAGGGGTGGGCGCCGATGGTAATGAGCCAGGACTCGCCATGGCGCTGCTGAGCGATCGCAGCGGGGGTTAGAGTTGCTGCCATAGCTCGGCCTCGCTGAGGTGCGCCCAATCGTCAACAAACCAGTGGTCAACCCCAAATCCGAGGGCTCGCTGGGGCCTGCCAGCGGCCCAAAAACGTTGGGCTAAAGTCCAGGCAACGGTCCGGCCAACCGGAGTTTCTAGAGCCGAGGACAGCACGACATCCAGCCGGTGCGCTAAACAATAGTCGAGTAGCTGCCGGGGAAAGCCCACGATCGCCGGTTTCAAAACGTATATCACCTGATTGCCGACCTGTTGATAAACCGACTGAAGCTGCTGCAGTGTCGCGACCGATTCGTCTAAGGCAATTGGCGTATTAAACCGTCCCCTAGTCTGATGCAGCCAGTCGATAATCTGATTGGGCGGTAGGGGCTGCTCCACAAATTCAATGGTAACAGGAGCGCGATCGCACGCTGATAGCCAGGCAAGAGCGGCTTCGGCAGTCAATCCTCCATTGGCGTCCAGCCGCAGTTGAGCAGTGGGTGGCAGGGCTTTGGTTAGGGAGTGTACCAGGGACAATTCTTCCGCAACCGGGGCAACTCCAATTTTCCACTTAAAGGTGCGGTGTCCCCGCTCCCAGAGTTCTGACCAACGAGTCAACGCCGCTTCACCAGTGGGCAACAGTGCACAAATTGCAGCGGGTGAGGGAGATGATGATGATGGAGTACGGTGAGGCTCGTCAGCGAGGCGATCAAGGGCAGCGCCAAAGCCAAACTGGCAGGCGGGCAGCGCCTGGGGAATCTCGGCAATTTTTTTGGCAGCAAAACGGTGCGGCCAGCGATCGCAGAATACCTGCGCCTGCGCTAACGTTTCTGTGCCAAACCAGGACAGCGGGGCAATCTCTCCCAAGGCGCTTCGACCGTGTTCGTCCGCCAGTCGAAGCATGAGTCCTGAGCGCTTTTCCCAAGGGCCATGAGCAGTCCGCAGCGGTTGCCGAAAAGCACGGCAATATGTCCGTACCTGTAGCGACAGCATCAGCTGCCTCCGGCAATCAGCAGCCCCAAACTGAGCAGTATGCCGCTCCAAAAATGAAAGCCAATCGCATAAAACTTGGCGTTAAAAATTTTGGCTGGCTGGTCATGGTGAGCTAGCACATGGCGCGACAGCCGCACGGCTGAAACGCCGCTGAGCAGAGCAACTAGAGCCCCCTGGGGAAAATAACCCGCAATCGCCCCAGCGGTAATTAGCAGCAGCACCACTCCACACAGCCAGGGGATAAGCTGTGCCCCGCGCCGGGTGCCAAGCCGGACAATCGGCGACTGCTTACCGGCGGCGATGTCATCTTTGACTTGGTGAAAATGGGAGCACAGCAGCACGAGAGAAGTCGTGACGCCAATAATTCCTCCCGCCACTTGACTGCCCACCGACCAGCTCTGGGTCTGGCTATAGTAGGCTGCCCCGACCCCCAATGGCCCAAAGGCCAAAAAGCACAGAATTTCGCCCCATCCCTGATAGCCCAGACGAAACGGCGGCCCCTGATAGACATATCCCAGCAGGCAGCATAGCAAAACCAACAGCAGCACCGTCGGGTCTTGCTGGTGCAGGGCGATCGCCAGAATGCCCGCGAGCCCCAAACCCAAACAGCCGTTGCCAATCGCAAAAATCAGCCGCTTATTCTGTGTCAAGTTCACCAGGGAATGAGCTTTGTTAACGTCAATTCCGGTCTCGGAGTCAAACACATCATTGCCGAGATTTTCCCAAATCAGAATTAGGATGGCGGATATGACAAAGCCTAGAAAGATGCTGACATCAAAGCGCTGGGTTTCTGCAAAGGCCAGGCCACTGCCGACCAAAATCGGCATAATCGCCACGCTGTACATCGGCGGTTTGAGCGCTGCTAACCATAATCTGCGCTTTTGCGAGGCTTCGATTGATTGAGTCGTCATCTCCACAGCGGCGAATTCAAGAGCTTATTTAGCATAGATCGCTCCCGCAGCAGTTTGCTCAAACAATCGCGTGGATAAGACAAAGTTGGTTACCCCAAAAACTGGTGACTGTCTTGGTATGCTGGTGCTCCACTAATGAGGCTATGACACGGGCAAATGTAGTGCGATCGCGATGACCATCCCCTCACGATATTCATCGATTGAGTCCGCTAGACCGGCCAGTGATGTGCAAGCCTAAGGCTTCTAAGTTGGAGACGGCTTTGGCAATAATCCGATAATTTCCAGACACCCTTTAAAACGGGTAGACCAGGGGGGCGATACAGACGGTCAGTGTCCAGAACAGCAGGTTGAGCGGAATGCCGATGCGCATAAAGTCGGTGAACTTGTAGCCACCGGGGCCATACACCATCAAGTTGGTTTGATAGCCAATAGGGGTCGAAAAGCTGGCGGAGGCGGCAATCATAATGGTAATGATAAAGGGCATATAGCTGACGCCCAAACTGTTAGAGACCGACAGGGCGACAGGAAACATAAGCGCCGCTGCCGCATTGTTGGTGATCATTTCCGTAAGCAAGGTTGTGGTGCCGTAAACCACTGCCAGCGCAATGAAGGGATTGCTGCCCGCGATGTCTAGAAATGTCTCGGCGATCGCCGCCGCCGCTCCGGTGACTTCCATCGCCTTGCTAATGCCCAGGGCCGCCGCAATCACCAGCAGCACTGACCATTCGATACTTTGCAGGGCTCGACTAGGGGCGCAGCAGCCGGTCACTAGCATAATGAAGGCGGCAAGGACCGCTGCTTTGAGCATGCTGAGCCAGCCAAAGCCTGCCAAAACGACCATCAGCATTAATGCCAGCAGCGCGATGGGCGCTTTTTCGTGGCGTAGGGGTTCGGAATCGGGCAGGCCACTGACCAAATAAAAATCGCTGGAAACCCGCTGTCGCTCTAGAAATTTGGGATGGGTTTCGAGCAGCAGAGTATCGCCGGGCCGCAGGCGAATATCGCCGATCTTGCCTTGGAGACGATCGCCATTGCGTGCCACTGCCAGCACAACCGCGTTATAGCAAGAGCGAAACTGTCCTTCGCGAATGGTCTTACCCACCAGCGAGCAGGTGTTGGACACCACCGCCTCAATCAACCGGCGTTCAGTGCGAGGAGTATTGAGTTTAAACACCTGATCGGTGGCAGGCGCTAATCCTCGCAGCCGATGCAAATCTAGAATTGAGTCAACGATGCCGACAAACACCAACTGGTCATTTTCCCGCAGCGTTTCCTGAGGACTAACTGCCGGAATGATTTGCTTGCCCCGGGCAATTTCTGCCAGATAGAGTCCTGGCAAATGCCGCAGCCCGGCTTGTTCAACGGTTTTGCCCGTGAGCGGACTACGCGGCTCGACCACCATTTCAACGGTGTACTGTCGCATGTCGTCCGGGTCTCCCATCACCGGCTTACGGTTGGGTAGCAGCCAGCGCTGTCCCAAAAAGAGAAACAGTAGCCCGGCGATCGCACAGGGCAGCCCAACAAGGGTGATGTCAAATATTTTTAGCCCTGGATTATCCGTGGCCTCGACCAACAGGCCGTTGACCACAAGGTTCGTGCTGGTGCCGATCAGCGTGCACAGACCGCCAAAAATCGAGGCATAACTCAGAGGAATCATCAGTTTAGACGGGCTGATGCGCAGCTTGCGACACCAGTCACTGACGACGGGAATAAACATCGCCACCACTGGCGTATTGTTCAAAAAGGCGCTGAGCAGCATCACCGGAACGGTCAGCCGCGCAAACGTCGTGGAGCGGCGCTTGGGCAAGCCTAAAACCTGTTGCGAAACCCAGGCTAGAGCCCCGGTCTGCTGCAGTCCAGTCACC
>JBCCNE010000265.1:0-6692 GCA_039026015.1 Cyanobacteria bacterium P01_C01_bin.70
CACTATCCAGGGGGAAAAGAGCGATCTCGTTCATCATAAAAAATTATCAAAATAAGTTTGCTTAGCGCCTGAGTTCCCTCTCCAATGGGAGCTACTGATGCGCAAATCTGCCCCAATGCTAGGCACAGAACGGGTCATCTACATCACCCAATCGGGCAAACAATCGGTTGATGTAGACATGGGCAGAAATAACCGGCAGCGAACCAGGACAGAAAGGGTGCATTGATTAAGATTTGCGATCGCCAACGAGCCCGACAACGAGGCGATTCATCTGGCTTTAGCGTCAACCGGTAATGTGAACCAGAATGTTGTTCCTGACTGAGGGGTGCTATGAATGCCAATCTCGCCGCCGTGGGCCTGAATGATTTGCTGGCAGAGATAGAGGCCCAGCCCTAGTCCCGGTTGACGACGAGCCCGACTCCCCCGCGTATAGAGCTGAAAGAGCTTGGACTGATGCTCTGGTGGAATGCCGACTCCATCATCTTGCACCGTGCAGCGCACCCAGAGGGCGTTGTTGATCGGCACGACAGTTGCCGCCAATATCAGGTGAAGGCCGAGCGGATTGTGGCTCACGGCATTGTTGATGAGGTTGCTGTAGACGCGCCAGAGTTGGGTGGCATCTCCCTGAATTAGGGGTAGATCAGGCACGATCGCGATTTCTGGGCAGGCTTGAGCCGCTTTGAGCACTTCCGTCAGATCGGCGAGCACGGCCTTGACTAAACCATTGAGCTGTAATGGTTTGAGGCAAAGGCTGAGCCCTTGGGTCTCGGTGCGATGGGTTTCAATCAGAGAATCAATCAGACTGAGTTGGCGACGATTGCCTTGCAACAGCCGCTCAACCACCGACACGTCAGACCGAATGGTGTGATCTTTAGCTTGTTTGAGCAAATTGTTGAGCACAATGGCCGCACCGACTGTGGGAGAGCGCAAATCATGGGAAATCGCGTGAACAAATAAACGCAGTTCGCGGCGCGATTCAAACTCCGATCGCTGCAGTCTTTCGTAGAGATAAACTGCAATATCGCAGATAATACATAGCCAAAACAGCCAGATCCACAAGGTGAGATGAGAATACACCGGCTGCTGCTGAATCGTGAGCCCCAAGAGTGAATTGACGCCAAAAAAGTAGACAACTAATCCCAATTGCGACAGTAAATGTAGTGGTAAGCATACAGGCATCAGTGCTGCCTGAGTCGGAAATAACAGACTCCACGCCTCAATGCTGGGATCAACAACGCCGTGAATGGTGGCAAAAATCTGGTAAATCAGGGTACTCGACCAGGATAGGCCCACAAAGATCCATTCGGGATGGCGATCGCCAATGCGCGATCGCAACAATCTTAGACAAACCAAAAGACATCCCAGAGTTGCCCCATACATGCCGACAAACGCCCCATGAGAAGCCACTCGATGGGCAGCATAGGCCTGAGGATCAGCCAGGTAGGTGTAAGAGTTCAACCCCATGAAAGTCAGACAGCAGGGAATGACTAGCCAGAAGGCTAGCTTGAGGCGATCGCGCAGAAAGGTTTGTCGCCAGACGCGGTAGTCGGCTGAAACGTCCGGCGAAATCGTTCGCCAGACTCGAGACCACTGGATCCGGAAAAACGACATCCGCTCACTTCCATGCCTCTACTGCTTTAGGCATCATACCGGTGAAATCTGGAAGCGAGAAAAGACGATGTTGTTAACTAACATCCTGGTAAAGTTGCACGGCTACGGCAACTCCAGGGGTGTCACATGGGGCGCTAGAACGGCCTGCCAATTATCCCAAGCCTCGAGGTACTCTTGCCGGCACAGTGCCGTCCTCCTTTCCGGGACATTGAGCTGCTGCATTAGGCCATTGTAGGTTTCTGGATCGCTGCCGTAGAGCATGCAAACGATATTAAAGAACCGCTGAATATCGAGGGCATGCTCATCCCAATAGGGGATATTTGCCAAATCTTGCTGCTGAGCGCTGCTGTAAAACCATACTGCTGTCGATTGCGCCGCAACATGCCCAATGTCCGTCTTCGATAGGATGACGGTGGCAAACTGATCGGCGGCATCCTCTTCTTTGCCAAAAACTGGAATATCCAGCATGTCAATGAGCGCGTGGCCCAGTTCGTGAAGCATGACAAACCCTAGCGCTCCCGCCGTTGAGATTTCTGGAGGGGGCACTGTCGAGTCCATTGCCGCTTCAGCAGCATACAGGCTCAAAAAGTAATCAACCAGCTCGTAGCACATGATAATTTGCCGATCAGCAGGGGAGTAATAGGCATTCACTGTGCCGCACTCTGCCTGGTTAAGGATGATTGGCTCTGGCAGCGACAGCACCTGATTGATTCCGGCCGTGAGCTGTTCGTAACTTTGGGTACGCTCCATCAACCCCTGAATTTCCCGACCTCGTTCCGTTTCTGCGGGTGTATAAATGACGGTGATACTGGGCGGGGTTTCCTGTTTTGGGGCATTCCCCACCTTTTGCTCAGGCATATTTAGCGACGTCTCGCTCGCCGCCTCAGGGCCTGGAGAATTCGCGTTATGAGTCTGCAATGCCATAGCTTTAGCCCGCATTGACAGGTGCCACATGAGCAATAAAGTCAAAGGGGCGTAGCTAAGAATTTTGACAAAGACAGATTTCATGCCGAATGACCTCTTAATCAACCGCTTTACCCATCGCACCTCAGTCAGCGGAATTGTTTATAGATAACCAATTTCTCAGGCAGCATAACAAGCAGAAGACGATAAAAAAATCGCCCAACTGGTCTTTTTTGAACGTCCGATCAGCGGAAGATATTTTGTGCAGAATAGAGAGAGGATGGATTCTCGTTCTGTATTTGCCGGAGCCGAAAGCATGACTTCTGAAGAGGCTCAACCAAAGCGGCGCACCTTGTCGGACCTGGTCTATGCCTTTCTCCTGGGCATAGCATTTGGTTTAGTGTTTGCCATGCTGCCAGCTATGTTTATTTCGCTATCTACGCTGGAGTGGCATGTTTCCTACATCGTCGCTCTGGGGCTGCTGTCCTTGTTGAGTGGCGTCGCGTCAGCAGTTTTCGGCAAATCATTTCTGAAGCCCTTGATTTGGTTGATCGAGTCCGTTCCGACAGTTGTTTGAAGTGTGCGGGTATTCAACCTCTGCTTAAGTTGGCCGGCGGGGAAGCAGCCACAGCAGGGACACATCATGGATTGCGCCGATGATCGCACCCGTCGTCGTCAAAGCCAGTAGAGCGATCCCGATGCCGCTATGCCAGGTCATATCCTCAGCAAAATGCCCCGCCAACCAAAACACTACCGGCATCCTACCCTAGCTGCTGCGTTGGCCAGTATCCATCATCCGGCTTTATCGACGCGCCACGGCAGCACTCGTCACTGGGACACAGCCCACACCAATGCCCTAGCTGGCCTCCATCAGACCAGCCAGTAAAAAGACTGTGCTGTCGCTAATTTTGATTGCCTCACCACCCACGGCGCTGTTCTATCAGAGAGTGATGGACGCTGTAGAACCTTCTCTAGGCAAGCATTCTAGTAACTTTTGGCCTGAAGCAGTGGAAATCATTGTCCAGCAAGGTTTGCGAACAAGCATCGCTCCCTTAGAAGACAGTGTCCTTCATGATGATTTGCATACTCGTTAGGGAGTTACAGATTACTCAATAGATGTCCGCCCCAAAATCGACCTAGTGGATATTTATTTGGGACCAGCCAGGGGAAGGGGCTGGCGGTGTTGCGATGATAGATTCTTGACTCTAAAGAGCCTCCAGAGACTCGGTTCCTGCTAAAAGCATCAACGTCCTGATGACATGACTAAAGGACCGGCTCCCGAAGATGACTGTTCTATGGTTAGGAGCGGCCTGCCCGCGTTGTGGAGCATTGGCATGCAACAGCGACTTTGTTTAAGGCTAAAGTACAGCATTCTCATTAGTGTGGGGCTGCTGTGGAGCTGTACCAAAGTACTGCTGCCGCCCCCTCCCACGGCATCAGTACAGGACTGTCCGTCGCCAGCCATCAACCTACCCTTAGAGACGGTAAGGCAGCAAACCATTGCTGGTCGCGATCGCTACTTTAATCGATTTGACTATGCGCCCAAAGACATAGTGCTAGATGCAGACACGGTGCGGTTTCAGGCGCGCGAGTATGATTTTGTCTATTGTCGAGCCAACGGCCAGTGGACGGTGCAGCCCGGTACCCTCGGCAAGGCGTGGCTGGCCGAGCTAGAGGCGCGGCACCGGGGAGAGGCTGAGTTTTCTACCCTCACTTGGAAAGATCAGTCTTATCAATATCGAGTAATACGAGAGCCGATCGCGGCGGAGAGCCCAGAAGCTTATCAGTCTGTCGTTTTGGAAATCATTCCGCCTGATCAAGAAACCGCTGAGCAGCACACGCTCTACACGGTTGACCAAATCTCTGGCGCAGAGGTGATGGGAGGGTTAGGGATGCCCCGCATCACCACCGCCCTGGAATATGGCGATCTCCTCTGGTGGACCGTCGCCTTTGATCAAGGAGAAGGCTACAACGGCATCGCTACCATTGTCAGCTATGACCCGGCGACGGCTGATGTGACCCTGATTCAGCCTGATGAGATCCGGTTTCAGCAAATTCTTGATCTGGTTCTCATGGGCGATCCGGCTCAGCCGACTCTGCTGATGGGCATTAAGGCCAGTGCGGAAGGCATGAGCAATGTCCCTGCCTCTGGTTTGGTGATCTATCAGCCCGAGTCGGAAGATCTCACAACCGGCGTGGTGCAGTCTTACACCCCTTACAACAGTCCTTTGGTGGGGCATATTCCCACGCAGTTGGTGATAGCGGACGAGCAGCTGTGGATCGGTACGCGCAACGGTGCCTGTCGTTTAGACTGGCAAGCCCCCGAGCAGCCCGAAAGCTGGAGCTGCTGGCGCTTCATCGCCCAGGCGACGCTACCGAAGAATGCCGCCATTCCGGTTTACGATTCCCTGTTGGACCCAGCTCCGGCAACAACTTTAGCAGAAACTACATCAGGGACGATGGTGGAGGTGCTGTGGTGGATGTTGACAGAAGCGGGTGACCCATCGGTAGGACGCTACGAGGTCAGAGTCGAGGAGGGTTGGGAAGTCACCCTCGAACAGGGCGCTTCACCAGAGCTCGCCCCCAGATCATTAGAAGACATTGCGGGCCGGGTGCCGATGTTCTGGCCAGGGTATGGGTGGCACTGGCAGGGCGATCGCTTCGTGCGGTCTTTTGATGGTTATTTGAACAATCTCATCAGTGGCGATCGCGGCATTGGCCCTTTGCGATCGGCCTCTTTAACGGACTGGAATGCTATTCGAGGCGACCTAGACTTGTTAGAACTGTCGGCAGAGACGACCCGGTTGAGATACTATTCTGGCTGGGTTGATGACGCTGTGCTGACGCCCTTTCCAGCAGTGGTTGAGCGCCCTTATCCCGAAGCAATGCCGCCCGACCCCCTGATTGAAATCGACCGACAACTCAGGAGTCGCACCGTTCCCGATTGAAAATAACTGTCTGGCTAAAAAAGGTTAACCAATCGGTTGATGTTGCGCTCTCAGAAGAAACGTCACCTTGGGATCGCACCTTATATTTGGATCCATATCGTGTTTCAGAACAACATCTCTGCCTATGCCCTGACTCGGCTAGGGGTTAGCCTCGGTACCGGCCTGATAGGCCTTTTGGCCACGCTTAATTCCGCTCTTGCTGCCCCTGCTCCGGTCTTTGAGCCCGTCTTAGATGACCTGGTTGCGTCGCTACCAGAGGGCTGGGGCATTCGCTTACCCGCAGCGGTAAACGCCACGACAGAACTCTATCCCTACATCGAACCTGCAATGACGAACTATGGCAGCGTCTTTTTAGGACTGTCAACGGAGTCCGGCTGCACAGAAGGGGACTGCGTTGGCGCACTAATTTTTGTCAGTTTGCAGATGAGCGACTGGCCCCCTAGTTATGAAGGCATTACAGCCGTTGACCTAGGAAACGGCATTCAGGGATACACATCACCAACCCCAGAGGGTGAACAAATTCTGTGGCGGCAAGACGATTTGGTGTACATGCTGGTGTATAAGTTTGACGTCATCTCCGAGGCTGAGGGACGAACGATGGCCCAATCTATGGTGAATGCATCACCCATTACTGCTGATTAAAGTCGCTCCAAAGCATTTACAGCTGAGTTTTATCCCTTTTAACGACAGCACTGTTTAGCGCAGAGACTTAATGACAGTGGGCTGAGCAATGCTCAGCCCACTGTCAAAATCATTTCAGTCAATTGCTTAAGGCACAATCGGCGGCTCGTTGGCCATGGAGCGGGCGATCGCTACAAACTCGGCTTGTGAGGGAGCGCTGGCTAGGGTCGCGATCGCATAGACTAGGCCATCCTGCTGCCACATCACCAACTGGTTGGCCGCATCGCCTTCCCCGCGCACGAGATGATAACCCCCAATTCCCTCACCAAGCTCAACAGGGGTAACGGTTTCTCCCTCGGGAGGCCAATTTTCGGTGTTCGCGTCCTTGTCGGTGACGCCAATCATGCCAATGGTGCAGTTGGCCGCCTGACAATCAGGGGTTATGCCCAAACTGACTATCAGCTTAGTATCGGTGGCCTCACTGATAAACGGATAGAGTTCGCTATCTGAGGGCAACTCTGCGGGCAAGCGAAACTGCCAGCCTGCCGGTAGCTGCTGACGAATGTCATCGACTATCGGCTCAAAAAGGGGATCGGGAGCCCCATGAAC
>JBCCNE010000266.1:0-6681 GCA_039026015.1 Cyanobacteria bacterium P01_C01_bin.70
AGCGGGCGAGCCCTTTGCCCCCGGAGCGAATCCCATGCACGGACGGGACACGAAAGGGGCGATCGCGGCCTGTGCCTCCGTCGCCAAACTGCCCTACGAGCACGCCCAAGACGGTATTTCCTATACCTTCTCCATCGTTCCGGCGGCGCTCGGGAAAACCAAGGAGGCTCAAGTCCACAACCTGATTGGCGTGCTGGATGCCTATTTCCACGACACCGGCCACCATATCAACGTCAACGCCCTCAATCGCGAGACGCTGCTGGACGCCATGGAGCATCCCGAAAACTACCCGCAGCTAACCATTCGCGTGTCGGGCTATGCGGTGAACTTTATCAAGCTCACCCGCGAACAGCAGCTCGACGTCATCAGCCGCACCTTCCACGAGCGGATTTGATCGAAAGAGGACAAACTCCGCTCATGCCATGGGCGAGGCTGGAGGCCGACTCGGTTGGCAGCTTGCTCAACTTCGTGCACCCCCCTGCCTTGCCCTCCACTGCTGGCGCTATGACTCATTCTTCCGCTATCCACCGCCGTTCATCATCCCATCTGCACTCTGAGCAGCAAGGCCGGATCCACTCCATCGAAACCAGCAGCACCGTGGATGGCCCCGGCATTCGCTACGTCATCTTTACCCAGGGCTGCCTGCTACGCTGCCTGTACTGTCACAATCCCGATACCCGTGACCTCCACGGCGGCCGAGAAATCACGGTGGATGAGCTAATCGACGACATCAAAACCTACCAGTCGTATCTCACTTACTCCGGCGGCGGCGTTACCATTACGGGGGGCGAACCCCTGCTGCAGCCAGAATTCGTGCGCGAAATCTTCCGTCGCTGCCACGCTCTCGGCATCCACACCGCCCTCGACACCTCCGGCTTTCCTGATTTTGCCGCCGCCAAACCGGTCCTTGACTACACCGATTTGGTGCTGCTGGATATCAAAGCCTTCGACCCTGAAACGTACCATCGAGTCACGCATGTTGCCATTGAGCCAACTTTGCACTTTGCTCGTCACCTCAGCCGCATTCAGAAACCAAGCTGGATTCGCTTTGTCCTCGTCCCTGGGCTCACGGATGATCCAGCCAATGTCGAAGGCGTAGCTCAATTTGCCGCCAGCCTCAATATCGTCGAAAAAGTCGACGTGCTGCCCTTCCACAAAATGGGGGAATATAAGTGGAAAGAGCTGGGCCTTACCTATTTGCTCAGCGATACCCATCCTCCCACCCCGGAACAGACTGAAGCGGTTAAAGCCATCTTTCGCAGTTATGGATTGGTCGTTGAGTAATTGCCCAACTGGCAATTGATGCAAAGGCCATTGGGCAATGGGCAACTGCTCAGGTGACGATAAAGCTGAGTGGCCGCCAAAATTTCACGTTGATAACTGGGTCGCTCAATCTGTCCGCACCTGCATAGGGTTCGACAGAAGCTCCGTTATCAAAATCCGTATTGACAGGCGGCAACGGTTTCTCCACCAAATTCATTAATAAGCTGAGTTTGGGCCTCATTCAAAAAACGGCGCACTAAAAATGGCATCGACCAGGCGTATATTGAGAATCTTTCTAAGTCAAAATATTGACGCCAGGTTAAAAGACTGCCATTTTCCTTACCTGGTTCTACCATCATCACAGCAAGGTGATTCTTGAGGGGGGACGTCTGCTGTAATTTGATACGCAATTATTTTGGGGCGCTCATATTTGGACAATCGTTTCCGTTTCCTCTTGATCGCCAAACACCATCGTTCTTCGACCTTCTTCACTGCAAATTTTTCCCTGAAAAGTTAAGAAGCTAGGGCGATCGCAATGGCAACGCCGCAAACAATGCCCGATAGTCCAGAGATGGTGGCCCCCAGGGCTCGGGCAATGAGAAAAAGACGATTGCCCCCTTGCCCGTCTAACTTATAGGCACCGTAGGCCGAGGAAAACCCGATGCTATGAAGTGTTCTAGCGATCGCAAATGTCCAACAAAGAATAAAAACGACTGGGGTTGCCCCCGTCACGATTTCCAACAAAGCAACAGATGCGATGAAAATGCCAGCATTCTCTGCTAAGTTTCCATGCCGTCGCACCAGCCTCTCAAGGGTAATGTCACCTTGAACGCCCATGCCGTGCTTCTTTTTGCCTCGATAGAGTCCGGTGGCAAACATCAGCACCTGCTGCAACATAATCAGATAGGCGGCTAGCCATGCCGCATTGGTGGGAATTTCCATTGCTCAATTCCTTCTAAAACTTTATGGGTCAGGACTTACACAGCTGAACCAGATTTTGGCCCCTCGATCCCCAAATGCGGGGAAATCGGTTTCAACATCCCTCAGATTTGGGGGATGCAGAGAGCGTTTGCGTAAGCTCTATGGGTCTATAGACTGTTGTGAAACGGTTTGTAGGGCGTTACTGATTGAGGTGAGAGTCAGTGACTATTCCGGTAGCCCGCCAAAGCCTAGAGCGGCAATTAAAATTGTGTTGTCTGGGTGAGATAGCGATTGACGGATTGGGATAAAGGGCTGATAGCTATCTGACTGGTACCAAGTCTTAACCATATCAATTGATGGAAAACGGATAATTACGGTCCACGTCGAGCTATAGCTGCCTTCCAACACGGTCACTGTCGGTGTGGCGACCAAAACCTCACCACCCGCCTCAATAATGGTGGGAAAGACCGGTTGACCATAATCGTGCATAAAGGTCTCAATATCCGATGGATCTAGCATGGCAACTAAATATGCCGGTTGTGCTTGATTTACCATTTGCTTATTTCTCTTCTGAAAAATGAAATTTGTAACGCTGGCCAACGGGCCAGTTTTCTTTCGAGTGAGTTTCGTTACCCTGGCTGAAAAAGGGCTTAAGCCTAGTTGATATACGTATCGTAGGCTTGCAAAAATGCAGTGTCATTATCAAAATATGCAAATATCATTTGCATATATGCAAATAACCCCGAAAAATTCACCTTGAACTGGTCCGACCTGCAGGTTTTGCTGACATTTGACCGCGAAGAAACGCTGCAAAAAACTGCCGCTAAGCTGGCGGTGGATATCAGCACGGTATCGCGAAGGATTCGAGCGCTAGAGGCTGATTTAGGACAAAAGCTGGTTGAAAATGTCAGTGGTCGCCTGGTGCTAACTACCTTTGGAGAGCAGGCTGTGCAGGCGGCAGACGCCATGGCGGCAGAATCTGACCGTTTACAACGCATTATCCAAGGAAAAGAAAGTGGCGTATCTGGAGTATTGCGAGTGGCCCTGTTGGATATTCTGGTGTTCTTTCACCAGGAACTTTTGCAGTCGTTCACTACTCGATACCCTCACATCACCTTAGAGCTGGTGTCTGGAACGAGTCGCGTCCACAGTCTGACTCGACGGGAAGCTGATGTTGCCATCCGGGTCTCCAAAAATCCGGACGATACGTTGGTCGGGATGCGGGCACTCCAGACTGAATATGCGGTTTATGCCCATCGCACCATCGCCGAGAGTCCGCCCCCTAGTTGGGCTGCTCTCCCCTGGATTGGCTGGGATCCGGCAGCCAATGCCCGGATGATCGATGCTTGGATGGCAAGACATGTCCCGCCTGAGCAAATTCGGTTACGGGTAAATAGCGCGATCGCACAATTTTCCATGGCCGAGGCTGGAGGTGGTGCGTGTATATTGCCTACGGTATATGGCGATTTAAGCCCCGAATTAGTTCGCTTAAGTGAAGAGTTAGAGGGATTTGATACCAGTTTTTGGTTGTTAACTCATCGTGACCTTATACGAAATGGGCGAGTTCAGGCTTTTTTTGACCACATTTATCAGGGTTTAAAGCCGTTTCGTAACCACGAGGGGTAAACGATTTGACGCCTAACGTGTCTATCACCCGCTGAAAAAAACTTTGCACTATACAAACCACTTTTGGCAGTCAGTGTGCCCGGGCGTTGCGATGCCGTGATCACCTCCATACCTCCATATATTGAATTACTTCAGATTAGTTAGTCTGCAAATAGTTATCTAATTTCTCCATGCACTCTGACAAATTCTTACGTCCCAATCCAATTCGAAAGTTCTGCTTCCCGTAATCAAAATATGTGCTAGGTAGCAGTAGTACTCCTTTCTGATTGACTAAATTGATGCAAAATTCTTCTACGTCCACTGCTTGCTTCAGCCTTGGAAAGGCGGTCGATCCACCTTTAGGAGTCATCCAGTTGAAGCGACCGGCATAGTTTGAGAAAAAGCGATCGCATATCTCAATATTTGCGGCAATGATTGCCCGATTGCGCTGAATAATCTTGTCTCGATTTCGCAGCGCCAATATTGACAAAAATTCACTGGGAGCGCTACTACAAATTGAGGTGAAGTCCTTGAACTTTGCCATTGCTTGATAAATTTCTTGATTGTGAGTGGCAATCCAACCGATCCGCAAACCGGCCAAGCCATAAGTTTTTGACATTACCCCTAAAGAAACGGCATTTTCATATAGGTCGCAGGCTGCGGGCAGAGTCTCTTCATCTCGGTATTCCAAGAATCGGTAGACCTCGTCAGAGAATAAGAGAATATTGTGTTGTCTACAGATCGCAACCAATTCCTCCAGTTGGGCTCGACTCATGACGTAACCGGTCGGATTATGAGGACAATTAATAACAATCGCCCGCGTGTTTGGTCGAATTGCTCTTCGCAGCCAATCTAAATCCAATTCCCAGTTGTCGGCTTCACGGCTGAGCCACCGTGTAACTTCACAGCCAATAGATTGGGCAATTGAGCTGTGGGACTGATAGCACGGAAAATGAACAATCAGATGATCACTCGGCTCTAAAGCAATATTCATAAAAATGAACACTGCTTCTTCTGCACCTACATGTACCAAGATCTCCTCAATCCCAATTGATTGATAAGTTTGGGCGATTTCCTGCCGTAGTTCTGGGCTGCCCTGGGTTTCGGTATACCCCAACCAAGTTTGATGAAATTTCTGCGCTGCCCCCGGCTCTAGACTCAACAAGTCTTCGATTGTCATGGCTTCGCAATCAGAAGAAGACAGCAGGTAGGGTGCTTTAAATTCGTATCTAGCGAAGAATCGCTCGAGTTTGAATGCAGGTAATTTCATGATATTTCTGGTTGTTCAATGATCTAAATAATTTTCAATTTGAACGCTGACAGAAAATTTATTCACTGTCTCCTTCCTCCAAGCTGGAGCGGCATAAACAATACACTCATAACCCAGCATTTGACTGCATCATAATTTCTTCGACCGTCCGCTGTTTTCCATTGAATAGTTGGAACGTCAAATCAACAGTTCCTTGGTCATTGAACCGACTTGTATCAAATGCCTTGGTAATACTTATAAAAGTTCACTGAGGCGACGATTCAACTCTAAATCACCCAAATCTACAATCAGCCTAAAAACTGAAAAGTTATCCATCTACTACATCCGAGATTTCAGCTTGTTCCATCAAAAGCGGCATCCCAGCGAAGTGAGAGTTGATAAGCTTTGGGCTTAATTGTCCCATCTTGTGGTTAATAGACGGGCAGCAGCATCGACCAAAATGTAACTTTGAGATGTGCGATCGCGGGCTCATGCTGAAACGAGGCATATCTCAATAGGGCGATCGCAAGCTGCCGTTACTGACTTATTGGATTTTGTAGCCGCGATTTCTCCTAATGAGCCGCTAGGGATTTTTCGCGTTTGAGTAGCAGGCAGGCGGCAACGATACCGATGATTGCCAAAACTGCCATGACATAAAACACATAGGTGTATGTCCCAAAGAAATCCCGCATCCGCCCCGTCGCCAATGTGCCAATCAAGGCCCCAACGCCATAGGCGGTGAAGACGATGCCGTAGTTTTGAGCATACTGGTCAGGATTAAAAAAGCGCAGGGTAATCGTTGGCGCCATTGCCAGCCATCCCCCTAAGCAGAACCAAAATAGGCAGAAGGCAACCAGATAGGTGGCGACTTGTCCGGCTTCAGCATGCACCATCAGCACGCAGGCGATTAAGGTCAGCATGTAGGACAAAATGGCGACGTAGTGGGGTTTAAAGCGATCGCTCAGCCAACCAAACAGCGGCCGACTTAACCCATTGAACAGCGCAAATAGGGCAACACTGCTAGCCGCTACGGTGGGATCAACATTGATGATTTCTTCCCCCACTGGGCTGGAAATGCCAATCGCACTTAAACCAACGAGCGTGCCAATGGCGTAGCAAATCCACAGCCCATAAAATGATCGACTCTTAAACAAGTTCCCAGAATCGGTGGCCACTAAGCTCGACGGAGAAGCGATGTTTTTTTGCTGCGGATGCCAGCCCTTAGGAGGCAATTTCAGAGTCAGGGCGATCGCTAAAATAATGACTGTAAAGACGATGCCGAGAATGCGCAAGGTCGGCCGAACGCCATAGGTTCCGATCAATTGGTTTGCCAAAGGGGCTGTGATGAGGGGAGAAAGCCCGAAGCCGACGATGGTTAACCCCAAGGCCAATCCTTTCCGATCAGGAAACCAGCGAGATACAACCACCATGGGCACCCCATAGGCAGTACCCACTCCAGTTCCAGCAATCACCCCATAGGTAAAGGTGAGCATGCCCACCTGGGTGGTAAAGCTGGAAAGAATGTAGCCTAAACCGACAATAATGCCGCCGATGGCAGTGGTGACCCGGGTGCCGATCCGAGGAATATAAAAACCCGCAACCGACACAAAGACAGCATAGAAAACCAACACAAATGTGTATGG
>JBCCNE010000267.1:0-6677 GCA_039026015.1 Cyanobacteria bacterium P01_C01_bin.70
AGGAAAACCTCAGGATGAAAATCGAAGCCTTTAGCAGTGATATTGCGATCGCCCGGACGACGGCGGAGATGACGAGTAGGCGCATGCTCTGGCATGGCAAAAGAAGGCTCGTCATGCTCTCCATGGCCATTACTTTCAGTAGTAGTCATAAGTTATTCAATTCTCAACATGTTAATGAACAGCAGAAGCATGCCAGCGAGATACGAAATCACCTGACCTCTAAGGGCGGGCACGACCAGAGCGATCATCAAAATCAGCAAGTAAACAGGGCCGCTCCTTAACCGCTCACCATTGGTGCATCTGATCACCATTCAACACACCAGGCAAGCTTGTCAAGGAACCACAACACCCCGTTACGGGCCGTAACAATTATCTATAGAAATCGAATTCAGACAGCCCTCAAGCATCCTTTGACTCACACCAGAAAAAGCCGTTAAAACAACAGCCATAACTTACAAGACTCTATCAATAATGAAATTTAGAGCGGTGTCTTTAGTAAGACTGTCTTCGTCGATACAGTTGTAACTACAAGTTTTGAATTTCCTCAAAGGCTGTCCATTGAGTTTGCTTAATTTGGCCTTTTATTGAGCAGTCAAGAGAAAGTGATTTCAAATTGAACAAAGTCATCATTCCTTGAAAAAATTAAGCAAAACTGTCAAATAGAAAACGTTTTTACGAAATTTGGCAAGGTAACTTCGACTGTCAAAGGTTGTAATTACAAGTTTGTAAAGCCTTGTAATTACAGCTTTAGATTGAGGCTCTGTTGAGGATGCATTCGGTGATGCATTTCCTCGGAAGGTATCTTTTTGAGCTCATTTGAGCAGTTTGAATTCATGCAGTAGTGGCAGAGGCGGAGTATGACTCACGAAAAAGTTGCCGCATCTCCTCCTGAACTAACCCTGGTTGATAACCGGAGCGGATTTCAGGGTACGGATGCTCATTCAGAATTGTCGGTTATTCACCTTCGGGATTATCGTCAACCAGGCCTGTCGGCAGAGGCCTACACTGCCGATCTCTATCTGCAGCGCGAGCGCGAAACAGTGTTTAGCCGCTACTGGGTTTGCGTGGGTCTGGCGTCCGATGCGCCCAATCCCGGAGACGTCTATCCCACTGAAGTTGTGGGCATGCCGATTGTGCTGGTACGAGACCGGGTCGGCACCCTTCGCGCCTTCCACAATATTTGTAGTCATCGCGGTCTGCAGCTTGTCGATCAACCCTGCAACATTAAAGGCAATCTCCGCTGCCCTTATCATTCTTGGACCTACCGATATGACGGCAGCCTGACGCAGACACCGCATTTTGGCGGCTATTACAAAAACACCTACGAAGGCTTTGATCGCGCTAGCAAAGGACTGCAGCCCATCCGCTGTGAACAATGGCTAGATTTGGTCTTTGTTAATTTGTCGGGTGATGCGCCTCCCCTTGAGGACTATCTGCAGCCCGTAAGCGATCGCTGGTCGGTGTATGATCTCGGCCTGCTGCGCCGTGAATCACGCGAAGTCGGCCTCACCTGCAGCGCCAACTGGAAATTGGCGGTTGAAAATTTCTCTGAAAGCTATCACCTGAGCTGGGTGCACCCCGCCTTAAACAGCTGCTCTCGCATGGAGGATCACTTTGGCTTTGAGGTCGGCGATATGCATGTCGGCCAGGGCAGTTTGCTGTACAAGAGCGGAGTTTTAGAGGGGCGATCGCTGCCCACCTTCCCCCATCTCACAGAGCACCATAAGGAAACTGTCGCCGAATACATAACTGTTTTCCCCAACCTAATGCTGGGCGTGCATCCCGACTACTTCCTGGTCTTTATTGCCAGTCCGCTGAGTCCCGACCAAACCCAAGAGCGCATGGTTTTCTATTTTGTCGGCGATGACGCCATGACCCCAGAAAATGCCCCCCTGCGTCATCTGCCCATCGATTTGTGGAAAGAAACCAACGACGAAGACATCGACATGATTGAGCGCATGCAAATCGGGCGCAAATCCCCCCGCTTCGACGGCGGCTGCTTTTCTCCCGAGTTGGAACAAACCGTCTATCGCTTTCAACAGATGGTCGCTAGTGCGATCGCGGAATAGCCTGCCCCACAATCCCCTCCTTGGAGGGGTGCCCGGAGGGCGGGGTGGGTCTGTGCCAAGTGCAACTCCCGAAAAACCCACCCCTTGAGCCCCTCCTTGGGAGGGGAAGTGACCCCGTTACTCACCCTCACACCCCATAACCCACCCACCCCCACACCTCTCCCCAAACATGAAAACCAACGCCACCCTCGTCGTCATCGGTGCTGGCATCGTCGGCTGTAGCACCACCTACCACCTCGCCAAGCAAGGCTGGAAAGACATCGTCGTGGTCGAACAAGGCCCCCTCTTCGCCACCGGCGGTTCCACCTCCCACGCGCCTGGTCTCGTCTTCCAGACCAACTCGTCCAAAACGATGACCAAGCTGGCCCAATACACCGTCGAACTGTACAGCCAGCTCAGCACCGACGAAGGCCCGGCCTACTACCCCGTCGGCGGTGTCGAAGTCGCCTACACCGAGGAGCGCCTCGCTGAACTCCAGCGCAAACTCGGCTGGGCAAAATCTTGGGGCGTTGAGGGCGCTTGCCTACTCACGCCTGAAGAGGTCAAAGCCAAAGTGCCGTTAGTGAACGAAACCAAAATTCTCGGCGGCTACTACGTGCCGACCGACGGTATCGCCAAAGCCCTGCGCGCTGCTGAAGCCCTCGCCAACGCCGCCACAGAGGCAGGCGCGGCGGAATTCTACGGCGACACCACCGTTATGGATGTTGAAGTGGTGGACGGTCAGGTCATCGCTGTCGTCACAGACAAAGGCCGCATCGAAACGGACAAAGTGCTTGTCTGTGCTGGGATTTGGGGGCCGCGCATTGGCCGCATGGTGGGCGAAGTGATTCCCCTGACGCCGGTGCAGCACCAGTATGTGAAAACTGCGGCGATTCCTGACCTTGCCGGAGAAACTGAGGAAGTCCGCTATCCCATCTTACGCCACCAGGATCACGCCATGTATTTCCGGCAGCATGGGGACTGCTGGGGCATCGGCTCTTACCAGCATGAACCGCTACTGGTGGACCCGGACAACATTCTGCCCTATGCCGAAGCGCCCGTGATGCCCTCCGTCAAGCCCTTCACAGAGGAGCACTTTGGCCCCGCCTGGGAATCCACAAAAGAACTCTTCCCTGCGCTAGAGAACGCGGAACTGACGTACAAAATCAACGGCATGTTCTCCTTCACGCCGGACAGCGGGTCCGTGATTGGGGAATCTAGCCAGGCCAAGGGGTTTTGGGTGGCGGAAGCGGTGTGGGTGACCCACGGGGGCGGCGTCGGCAAAATCGTCGCGGAACTTATGACCACGGGCATCCCCAGCCTCGACATTCATGAAATGGACATCCACCGCTTTCCTGAAGTTTGCAAAAGCGGCGACTTCATTACCCGTGCGGGAGCCCAGCAGTACGACGAGGTGTACGACATCCTTCACCCGCTGGATCAGCAAATGCACTCGCGGGAACTGCGGGTCAGTCCCTTTTATCCTCGCCTGCAGTCACTCGGGGCTCAGTTCATCTTTAGTGCGGGGTGGGAGCGGCCTCAATGGTTCAAATCCAACATTGCACTGCTGGATGAGTATGAAGACATTCCCCCCCGGCACGGTTGGGAAGCCAAGCACTGGTCACCCATCCAAGCCGCAGAGCATCTGGCCACGCGGGAAAAGGCAGCCCTCTACGATCTCACTCCCTTCGCCAAGTTTGAAGTCACGGGTTCCGGCGTGGTGGACTACTTGCAAAACCTCTGCGCCAACAACATCGACAAGCCCGTCGGCAGGGTGATCTACACTGCCATGCTGGACGAAAACGGTGGCATCATGTGTGACCTCACGGTGAGTCGTCTGAGCGCAGAAAAGTATTGGGTGGTGACGGGCGGCTCCGTCCACGGACACGACCTGGCTTGGATGAGAGCACACCTGCCAGCAGACGGTTCTGTTCGCATTACCGATGTGTCATCGAGTTACTGCTGTGTCGGGCTCTGGGGGCCGAACGCGCCTGCAGTGCTGCAAGCCGTCACAAAAACGGACGTGTCGAAGCCCAATTTCAAATTCTTCACGAATCAGCAGCTCCGCATCGGCAACATTCCCGTGCTGGCGGTGCGCGTGTCCTACGTTGGTGAAGAGGGCTGGGAAATCTATGCGCCGACCGAGTGCGGTCTGAAGCTGTGGGATACGCTGTGGGCGGCGGGCCAACCACACGGCATCATCGCGGCTGGCCTCGCTGCCTTTGAGACCCTGCGATTGGAGAAAGGCTTCCTGTATTGGGGACAGGACATTCACACCGAATATGACCCCTACGAAGCGGGTTTGGGCTTTGCCGTGAAGCCGAATAAGGGCGATTTCATCGGTAAGGAAGCGTTGTTGCAAAGGAAGGAATATGCCAGCCGCAAGCTGTGCTTCTTGACGCTGGATGATCCGGCGGCGGTGGTCATGAGCAAGGAACCGGTGATCGCGGACGGCAAAGTGCTGGGCTATGCCACTAGTGCGGGGTACGGCTACAGTTTGGGGCGCTGCGTGGTGTATGCCTATCTGCCGCTGACCTACGCCCAACCCGGCACCCAAGTCTCGGTGGAATATTTCGGCAAGTCACTTGCCGCAACGGTGGTCGAAAAGCTGCTGTAGGTCTTGCGCTTTTACAATATTTCCGGCTCTGGGATGGATGCTTGACTGACGGATTTACAGTCAAGTTTTTGGTTGAGCAATCCCCAATCCGCTGAGGTTATTAGGATGCAAATTCTCGGACTCGAACTCCTGTTTGTGGTGCTGTGGAGTTCTGGCTTCATTGGCGCGAAGTATGGCTTGCCCTACGCGGGGCCGTTCACGCTGCTGTTTGTGCGTTATGTCATTGTGGCCGGGCTACTCGGCTGCTGGCTGCTGGCTCGGGGAGAATTTCGATTTCACAGCAAGACCGCGATCGCCCGTTCCGCCTTTGTGGGTGTGCTCGCCCATGCCGTTTGGCTCAGCGCGGTGCTGGGGGCGATCGCGCTCGGCGTTTCACCGTGGATTGTGGCGCTGATCACCGCATTGCAGCCAATGGCGACCAGCGTGTTGTCTGGCCCACTGCTGCAAGAATCCATATCGCCAATACAGTGGTGCGGCATGGGTGTGGGTCTGGTCGGCGTCGTGTTGGTGGTTATTCCAAAACTTGACGGTGCAGCAGGGGCTTCGCTGGTAGGATATGCCCTGCCCTTTTTGGCAGCAGCTTGCATGACCGTAGTGACGCTCTATCAGCGACATCTGAACCGCAGCCATTCCGGGCAAAATTTACCCGTCGTTCCGAGTTTGTTTGTGCAGGCGGTGGCTAGCGCGATCGCCCTGTGGCCCCTGGCGGTGTTCATCGAAGGCGTGAGCATTCAATGGACCCAGCAGTTTGTGCTGGCCCTGGCTTGGTTAATCGTCGTGCTGTCGATTGGCTCTTACGGGCTGATGCTGAAGCTGTTGGAATATCGCACGGCCGCCCGCGTGTCTAGCTTGATGTACCTGTCTCCGCCCACAACTTTGCTGCTGGGATTTCTCCTATTCAACGACCAAATTACTTGGGTCGATGCGGCGGGTCTAGTGATTGCGGCTGTTGGGGTGGCCCTGGTTTATCAGGGTGGCACTGAGAGTTTCCAGGAGGGACAACGCCCCCGCGCCAAGAAATTACGCGGCATGATGCCTTGATTTGACTAACTATTTTCGCAGGTGGACGCCATGCAGTTTTCGATGGAAGTGACGCCCAAAGCCAATATCTCGGAATTGCCCCAAAGCATTCGAGAGGTGTCGATCACTTACCTGCCCGGAGCCGACTATCGAGCGGTGGTGGCTCAGGCCGCGCAGTTGAGACGACTGGGCTTTGAGCCGATTCCCCACGTGCCCGCGAGAAGCATGCGCGATCGCCCCCACCTCGCCACCTACCTCTCTGCCCTCCGCAACGAAGCCCAAATCTGTCAGGTGCTAATCATCGGCGGCAGTCCCGAGCAGCCCGTCGGCCCCTTTAGCTCAACGCTGGAGTTACTGGAAACTGGCCTGTTCCATGGCCTACGAATCGGCGTTGCGGGACACCCGGAAGGGATGCCGGTGCTGAGTGAACCGGAGAGCGATCGCGTCCTCGCCCTCAAAAATCAATACGCCCGCGATACCGGCACCGACCTGTTCATCATGACCCAGTGGTCGCTAGACGTGCCAACCATCCACCGCTGGCTCGACCGCATCACCGCCTTCAACACCCTGCCGATTTACCTCGGCATTCCCGGCCCCACCACTCCCGCGATGCTGCTGAAATTTGCCGGTATCTGCGGCGTCAAAACCAGCCTGCTGGGATTGCGCACCCAATCTAGTCGCCTCGGCAAACTGCTCACCGTACAAACTCCCGATTATCTGGTCGAGGGTCTGGCCGGACGCATCGATCGCTTCCACATCTATACCTTCGGCGGCGTCAAACGTTCCACCGACTGGCTCATCGCTCGCCAATCAGAGCTGGCTATTTCGGCGTAATTCGGGAGTGGGGAATCGGTAAACTCACCCACCTCACCGACTCCATCCACCTCACCGCCCCAATCGCAATTCCTCTCTGTACGGGCGGGTTTAGCGCAATTTCCAGCAGCGCCACTCAGTCATCGAGAACAAAACCCGCCCCTGCAACGACCCCACAC
>JBCCNE010000268.1:0-6674 GCA_039026015.1 Cyanobacteria bacterium P01_C01_bin.70
AAGCTGGAACCCTAGAAGTTGTCCCCGGTTCTCATCACTGGCAGGGCTCAGATCAGGTGCGATTCCTCCACGCACCGAAAGAAGACTATCGCGCCCCGCTACTCAGCGCTGCCAAGGCAGCCGGAGTGCAAAATCCTGAAACCATGCCGGTGGAACTGCCCCCCGGCAGCGCCATCTTTTTCCACGGCGATCTCTGGCACGGCTCGGGACGGAATCAGAGTAAGACGCAAACCCGCCGCAGTTTTGCCGTTAGCACCCTACCCCGACAGGCCCAATTTCAGCCCCTTGGTGTTGGTACTGGCTATATCTTCAACCGCTATCGCCGCCTCGACAGCCTAGAAATGCACGAAAGCTACTACCCGATCCTTTGGGGCAAGAATGGCGATCGCACCTCATTTTTGGCAGAGTATTGTCGCGATGCACTCATGGGATAGCCATTGGTTTTGAGTTTTTGGTTTTCATTAGGCCCGCGAGCAAGATGCCCGCTCTAACCACTTACCCCATCACCCCATCACCCCATCACCTCATCACTCCGTCACTTCCCCATTTACCTATCTACCCCAATGCCCTCTCAAACTCTACGCCTAGCAAGCTTCGACGTCGGCACCGACGACTTGCGCTGGTGGGCTCCCGAAATTCTGGAGCGCTATCCTGATGGCTTTTACACCATGCACTGTCAGCTATTTGACGAGGTGTGTGCAAAGAGCCAGCCCGAGGATTTGGGAGGTGTCGAGTTAACCCAGGTGGAGCTCATTAAGTACGAGCCCCGCAAGTCTCATTACCCCACTGATGACGAACTGACGGCACTAGACGGCATTGTGATTTCCGGTTCTGCAGCGGGAGCTTATGACCAAGATGACTGGGTGCTGGAACTGCAGGCCGTGATTCGAGACTACCACCAGCGGCAGATCCGGCTGTCGGGCTTTTCGTTTGCCCCGCAAATTGTGGCCCAAGCCCTGGGAGGCAAAGTAGAGCGCAACCCCCCTGGCACCGAACTATCGGTGGTGACGATTAATCTCAGTGAAGCAGCGCAGCGGTACTTTGGCAGCGATCGCACGGCCTACGCCATTCAAGTTCATCACAATGACGGTGTCACCCAACTGCCCACCGGAGCCATATCGCTGGGTACCAGTGGCGTGACCGAGTATTTGGGCTGGATGCTGGGCAGCCATATTCTGGTATTCTCTGGCCATCCTGAATATTCCCGCGACCCCTGGATACTGGAGCGCATGATACTGGTGGAGCGGCGCGATCGCCTCGTCCCCGCTCAACTGATCGACTACGGCCTTCAAAATCTCTGGAACCCCACAGACTACGTGTGGCAAACCCAACAGCAGTTTCGGTTTTTCTTAGGACAGTTGAGCATTTAATTCAGAGTCAGCGATGGGTACAGCCGAAAAATTTTTCTCGTCTAGATATGCCCATCTTCAGTAGCAATGACGGGAAATGTTGGCGGCACAGAGCGGATACCTGCGGGCATAAGCCTGTGATAATACGGCGAAGATCCTTCCACCTAATGTCCCCGTCAAAATGTAATCAAATCCCATCAGAAATCCTACGACGTAAGTGTTTTGACGGGGTTATAAGTCAATCGCGTTATGTAGAATAATCCTTTCTAATAACTTGTTAGACGGCACGCGACTTTCTTCCCTAACTTGCCATTTGATAAATGAGCTGATTAGTGCTGCCTCTACTTTCAAATATTTTCTTTTCAACTAACTGTTTGAGATCGCGCTGAAGGGTTCGGCGTGACGGTCCAAAGCATATGGACTCAAGCGTTTGGATGGTCAGGCTGCCATGAGTTAGCACATGGGCGATCGCAGTTTGCTGCCGAGAGTTCAGAGCATGCTGCTGAGTGAGGGCTTCTACCTGCGCTTGGATGGCTGTTTGTGAAGAGAGTCGGTCACCATCGTATGAGTCTGCATAGATTTGATCGCCCACATATGGCTCCAGATAGTTGATTAGAACAGTTTGAATCTCTAATTGCAATTGATGGCGGCGTGTGTCGTTGCTGCGCAAGGCAACTAACAGTAATGCTTGGTAAGTTCTTAAGAAAACCTCAGATAACAGCTCGCATTTTTCTAATGTGAGGGCCGAATTTCGCCCTTGCAGAAGCTTTGCCAGACCTTGAATCATAGTTTGATCAAAGCTCTCGTCGAAGTATAGAAAAATATTAGGGGTTAAGTAGTACTGAATATAGACAATTCTGGGGCCAAGATTTTCAAAATAGTCGGCGTAGGTTTCAACAATTTTCCGAATCACAACGGCTAAGGGTAACCGGAACGTTTCAGGACTCATCAGCTGAGGGGCAGTCCTATCCAAATATTGCTTGTGACGTTTTTCAAGTACGTGAAAGATAGCAAGCTTGTTTGGAAAGAAACGATATAGCGTGCCGACTGCTGTTTGGGCACGCTTGGCAATGTCGTGAGTTGTCGCAACATCATAGCCTTTCTCCCAAAAGACCGCCGCCGCCGCTTGGAGAATTTGTTCAACCCTGACCTGACTGCGCTGCTGCTGTGGTGGCTGAAGAAAATCTGAATCGTGATGAGGCACGTCAAATAAAAATTCCGCTTGACAGTTTTAATCTTGATAGGGCTAACATAGCAAAATATGAATAATTAGTCACTTTTATCGTCGCAAAGACGCGGAGTCATACATCATGCTCAGTCTCAAGAAACCTGCTGTTCCACGACCGCCTGAGCCAGCGGTGGACCCTCTATACTCGCCGCGAGGTGCCAAGCTCGCAACGAGAGTCTGGAGAAACAACGCAAAAAACGCAAAAGACGAAAGTCCACGTGCCGTTTGCCTGATGGTTCCAGGCGGGGGCTGGCATTCTGGCTACTTTGAGCCACTCGCTTTGTTCTTGAACCAAAAAGGGTTCGCCTGCTCAAGCTATGATCCGGTCTGTATGGGATACTCCGAGGCCGAACCGGGTACTCCTGAAGGGTGTGTACACATCAATGAATTCGACGACTTTGTGGAAGACGTCTTTGCTGCCGTGGTTTGGACCCAGAAGCAGCTTCAATGCTCGGCTGACGTGCCCATCTTCCTTATCGGCGAATCGTTCGGCGGTCTTCAAGTCCTCGCCGCTGGCCTCGCGGAAGATAAGGCAAAGGCGGCTGGAATCAACCTGGCCGGGATCATTACGACAGGTGCAGCGCTTGCGATCGCTCCGGCCACGTTGCCGCCTAAACCTGTTATCAAGGTCTTGGCTTTTCTATCTCGCTACTATCCTCGGCTGAAGATGCCAGCCACCGACTTTTCCGCCACCTTTGACGCAGCGTTTGGAAACCAGGAGTGGGCCGAGGTTGCCCGTCTCGACCCAGGAGTCCAAGTTTCTCCTCGGCCAACCATGGCTGCGGCTACTGCTACCGTGGCAACCGGAGAGCAGATCGCGCGAAGGGCCGAGGCGTTTGGCTTACCGTTATTGGCGATTCATGCCGTCAAAGACTGCCGAACCATGTGTGAAGCCATGCAGACGTTTGTCGATCAATCAGGCCCTCTGACGGAAGGCTTCTGGGTCGAGGACACGACAGGCCATCAACTGTTGCAGGACCGAGAAGAGGTCACTAGCAGGGTGATGGAAAAAATGGCCAGCTGGTTGCTGGCAAGGACCTGAGCGAAGGTTCACTGACGTCTTTTTGTCCGAGTCGCCGCTATCCATGGCGAGATGGCAAGGGATGAAGGTTTGCAAAAGTCAAGTGTCCTGTTCTTGTGATGGTTGGTGAAGATGACCCCATTACTCCACCGCAATTTAGCGATGAAATCGTAAATGAATTGGGTGCAGACTATCTACAAGCAGTTTCAAAATTGTGCTCACGGGGTTGTCGGAGACAAGCCAAACGCTGCGTGGGAAGCGCTTTGACACTTTATCTGCGTGGTTTCTGCTTCGGCCTCCGCGATCGCCCTCTAATCTATTCGATTGCACCCGATAAACTGGAAGGCTGGTTAAAGTTGAAAGGCTATCTGCCATAGGTGAATCGGGATGTTATTGCGCAAACTCATTGGTGGCAAATCAACCTTGAATACAGCAGTGTAAATCGACAAATGTTGCTATGACAATCACAGGAAATTGGGCTCTGCTCACTCTAATTATTGTCGCACTCTCACTACTTACAGGGATTTTCTATCAAGCAGTGAGTGAAGCCTTAGATCGACGCCGATATCCTCCACAGGGTGAACTTGTGGATATCGGAGGATTCCGTCTGCATCTCAACTGTATTGGGCAGGGTACACCAACGGTTGTGATGGATGCCGGAGGGGGTGCGCCCTCAATTACATGGGGCTTAGTTCCATCAGAAATTGCTAAATTCACCCGTGTTTGCACCTATGATCGAGCCGGTTTGGGGTGGAGCGATCGCAATCCTAGGAGTTCTCACACCAGTCAGCAAAGCGTTGATGAACTACATTTACTTCTGACTAAAGCGGGAATTAATCCTCCCTACATTTTGGTGGGACACTCATTGGGGGGAATCAATATGCGGTTATATGCGAGTCAATATCCAGAAGACGTGGTCGGATTAGTGTTAGTCGATTCTTCCCATGAACATCAGTTGACCTCTGAAATGTGGAGACGCGTAAAAATGCAGTCTTGGCTCTATCAGGTTTTCAGGATTATCAGTCAAGTGGGAGTGCTGCGATTAATCGGAGAAATGAATCTGTTGCCAATTCTTAAGGGCATTAAGCGAGAAATTCAAAAATATCCCCTGGCAGTACAAGCCTTATTTGATACTTATAAATCCTTCTGTTATCGTCCCGTCTATTGGGCAACTTTATCTAGTGAGCTTGCCAATCTAAAAAAGAGTTTTGAGAGACTTCAATCAGTTACATCACTAGGTAGCCTGCCTTTGATTGTGTTGAGTCAAGGTTCTAAAAATTCAAGCATGAGTGATGAAAGATTTCAGCAATGGACATCGCTTCAGTTAGACTTAACCAAACTATCGTCGAATAGCCAACGCATCATTGCAGAAGACAGTGGACATGTTGTGCAGCTAGATCAGCCCGAGTTGGTGATTAGCGCAGTCCAACAGTTGGTTGAGAGCGTCTAACGTGACGAGTCTGCGATTGAGGCACGGCATCACCAATTTGATGCAACGCACGGTGTCAAGATCTTGGTGGTAATGCAAAGGTCGTTAGCCACTGCTGACCAGGAACGTTATGTGTTGAGATTATGTTGATTCGTAAGCCAATTCTCGAACGCATCAAAGTTGGCAATGTAACGCTTGCGTTTCGCAGATGGCAACGACCAACGGTGAAAGAGGGCAGTACCCTAAAGACCGCTGTTGGCGTGTTGATTATTCAGTCCATCGAGAAAGTCGCATTAGAGTCAATCACTGACCGCGATGCTCGCAGCGCGGGCTATTCGGACCTCGAAAGCCTTCTTAAGGAACTGCGAGCCCGCGAGGGCCAAGCGTATCGCATCAGGCTCGCATACCTCGGCGACGACCCACGCATCGCTCTCCGCGAAGATGTCAACTTGTCCGCAGACGATCTCGACAATATTGTCAGCCGGTTAAAGCGTCTGGATTCGCGATCGCAGACCGGACACTGGACGCAGACTGTCCTCTCGGCCATTGACGCCTATCCCATGACGGTCGCAGCTGAACTCGCTGCTCACACAGGATTCGAGAAAGATTGGCTCAAGACGAACATCCGCAAACTCAAGAATCTTGGGCTGACTATCAGCCATCAATCTGGTTATGAACTATCTCCCCGGGGAGCCATTGTGCTGAACCACTTACAGGAGCACCCGTAAGAAGGCGCTGAAATCGACAAGGCTATTCGAATCTTAGTTCCCGATTTATTCGCCAACGAGGGGTGAGCAAATTCTATCAGCACTACCGGCATAGCCAAAGGCCCAATAGCTTTAAGCTGTCTGTTCGTTGTCTTGGGTTCTAGTTCGGGAATGCTAAAAATCGCAGGTTCTTTTTGCCTTCGATAATGTCTTACACTCCAACCCCAGAGGAGCATTCTGCTAAGCTTCATAAAACAGCACAGCTGATTGCATCCTGTTCCGGCCAGCTTTTGCAGCAGACTCAATATTTGCAAGACACGTTTCAAGCTGAGGCCGAAGCGCAACAGCAGCTTGTCATCCGCAGAAAGTCCTTACTGAGAATCGTGAGTAAGGTTCGCCAATCGCTTGACTTTGGCGAAATTTGTCAGACAGCGACTAACGAAGTGCGCCGTATTCTAGCCGCTGACCGAGTGGCTATTTATCGATTCAATGCGGATTGGAGCGGTGATTTCCTTTACGAGTCTGCTGATGCCCAGTGGACTTCCCTGGTTGAGAGTCAGTATCGTAATCCTTTAATTAGTAAAAACGTCAGCGAGTGTAGTGCAAAGCTCTTAGGAAAGGTCTACACGGCTGACACGCATTTGCAGAAGACTGAAGGCGGTGAGTTCAGCCATGGCGAAGTCTTTCGCATCTGCCCCGATATTTATGAGGCTGGCTTTAGCGACTGCTATATAGAAGTGCTCGAGAGCTATCAGGCTCGGTCGTACGCCATCGTCGCCATCTACATTAAACAAAAACTGTGGGGATTATTGGCAGCTTATCAGAACTCCAAGCCTCGGGACTGGCAAGAAGCTGATGTGCAGCTGCTAATCCATATTGCTGAACAGCTTGGGATTGCCCTTAAGCAAGCCGAATATGTCCAAACTATCGAGCAGCAATC
>JBCCNE010000269.1:0-6670 GCA_039026015.1 Cyanobacteria bacterium P01_C01_bin.70
TCAGCGGTTCTGTCGCGCAGATTTTGCCCGTTCACTTCTGCCTTGTTGAAGATAGAAGATGCTAGTCCGTCTTGTTCCAATAGCGCCTGCATCAGGTGTTCGCTTTCAATCTGCTGGTGTCGGGCTTCTTTGGCAATTTCTGTCGTCCGTACGATCGCCTGCCAAGCCTTCTCGGTGAATTGATTGGAATTGGTGGGTTGCATAATCTCTCCGGCTAGCACAAATCCACTGATACGCGGCATCAGAAGCTAAAGGTCCAATCAACAGAGCTTTGACATCCAATGCCTGATATCTGACGCTTGTATCCAATATGAAGGATTTCGATAATTTCCGGGTTCGTAATGCCGTATGCCAAAGGGTGCGATCGCCCTACCCAATCTCAGAATCAGCGTGGCTTACTTTTACTGCCATGCTAGCGATGCCCTGTTATTTCTCGCACCCATCGCGGTAAAAAAAGATTGAAAATCAGCAATGAAATTACTATCAGGGTCATACTAACCCTTCTCATCAGCGTGTACGGTACGTCGTTACTGAAAGCGATTGTGACTATAAAGCTGCTACCAGCCAAGTTCATGAGGCCGTTTAGTAAGGTCAGTGTCAGAACGGGTATCGCTGTGTGTTGCGAACACCAGGGACCAAAGCGGACAACTCTGGCGACTGTGAAGATTCCCAAGCCAGCACCGATGACCAGATACATGATCAAGAGGCCATAAAAAGAGATGAGTGATCCTAGCGCTTGTCCAGTTGTGTAGGCTCCTTCTGCAGATCCAAATTCAAATTGCGTCATCCATTCGTAAGTTACGGCACCAACCACCAACATGATGAAGGGTCCCAAAACGCAGGCTGAGATCAGAGCAAACCAACTATCCGTCTCCCGCATATTGTCCGTCTCATTCTTTGTATTCACTGGTCAGTGTATCTTTTGAGCGATCGCCCTCCAACTTCCCATCAGAAGCGGATCAAGCGTCGAGCGGGTGGAGTGGAGCAATCGGCGTTTGCTCGATAACGGTTGTTTTACTATTGAGAAAGTCAGCACTACAAGTGGGATACCAGAAACAATGACTCAACTCACCATTGATCTTCCCGCTACGATTTCGACCGATGAGGCTAAATTGCTGCTCGCGGCGAAGCTTTACGAAGTGGGTAAACTTTCTCTCGGCCAGTCAGCCCAACTCGCAGGATACTCCAAAATTACCTTCATCGAACTCATCAGTAAAATGGGCATTCCTGTGGTCAACTATCCTGCTGATGAATTGAATCAGGAAATTGCCCTATGACTGCGGCAGTAACCAACAGCACCTGCCTGATTGGACTGGAACGCATTCAGCGGTTAGATATTCTGCCCCAAGTCTTCGATCCTATTGCGGTTCCCCCTGTCGTCCAGTCAGAAGTGGGCATTTCGGCCTCTTGGTTGACTGTTCAAGCGACCCGAAATCGCGGCATGGTGCAATCTCTCCAAACCCAAATTGATGCGGGAGAAGCGGAAGCGATAGCGCTAGCCATGGAACTCAGAGATGTTTTTGTGATTCTCGATGATCTCAGCGCTCGCCGGATTGCCCAACAACTTGGGCTCAAAGTCATCGGCACCGTTGGCTTATTAGTGCGAGCTAAGCAGCAGGATGTCATCTCCGAAATCAAGCCGATTCTCGATGCGTTGACCACTGCCAATTTCAGAATTTCAGACGCCCTCATTCGCAAAGCATTACAGCTTGCGGACGAATAGAGAGAGCGATCGCCCTCCAATTGTCTCAAAAGCCACTCCCGAACTAACCGAATTTGCTGTGCTTGACGGTGAAGATTAAAAGTTTTCCGATGACTCCTCGCAGGGGTGAAATTTGGCTGGTAGACCTCGACCCGACTTAAGGCCAAGAAATTCAAAAGACACGACCCGTTGTGGTCATTAGCACTAACTTTTTGCCCCAATTCCTATTCGAATTATCATTCCGATTACAAGCTAGCAAGATAAGTTTAATCACCGTCCCTGCGATTTGAGCGATCGCCCTACATAAGTCGAAGAAAAGATTAGATTCGCTACACTTCAGCTATCCGCATTGTTGAGACGAGCTATGGTATCGACGACAGAGCCCCAAATTCATTTGTGGACGCGGGAAGAATACTATCGGCTCGCTGACCTTAATTTTTTTCAGGGGCGGCGGGTAGAGCTGATAGAAGGACAGGTAATTGACATGGCCGCGATGAAAAGCCCCCATGCGATCGCCATTGACCTCATTGACGCTGCCCTCCAACCAATTTTCCGTGAGGGCTACTATATCCGCCAGCAAAAACCGTTTGTGATTAATGACATCTCGGAACCTGAACCCGATATTGCCGTGGTCCCCGGCTCGATTCGGGATTATGCTGCGGCTCATCCCACCGTTGCGACGCTAGTGGTCGAGGTGGCTGACACCTCGCTGCGCTACGACCGCAAGACTAAAGGCAGTCTCTATGCCAAAGCGGGGATTGCTGACTATTGGATTCTGAATTTGGACGATCGCCAATTGGAAGTCTGCAGTGAGCCAGCAGCTGATGATGCCGCTGACTATGGCTTCAGCTATCACACCAAACGTATCTATCAGTCTGGGCAAAGCGTTTCGACCATTGCTGGAGTGGAAGGAGCGAGCGCGGTGGCTGACTTGCTGCCATAGATTTATAAAGCAAAGCTACCGTCGAATTGCGATCGCTCTTGCCCAGAATGGCAAAACTAAATTGCTACCCAGCAGTAATATCCCCCAGAAAATATTAGGGGTGAACGAATTTCTGTAAGTCATGCCATGTATGACTAAATCATGGAGACACAAGGGCAAGTAGTGAGCAGCCAGAAGGCCTGCCAATATGCCACTGCCGATAAAGGTTGAGATCGCATTCAGCAGCATGATTGCAAGTAACTTTACAAGAACTATAACGGGCTTGCCAACTTGCGAAGGGCACCAATACATAAAACGAACGAGTATTATGCCTATACCGATTCCGGCAAACATTCCGACTGCTAAGTAGAGTCCTGAGTAAATAAGACCGTAGATTGCCAAATGAAACGGTGGTCCACTTCCCACCTTGCAGGCATCATCAATGACGGCACCATTCGCGAGCATCGATTGTGTTACTCCGTAATAGGTACTTTGGCCAACGATCCACACAATGACAATGGCTAATATCCAAGAGCCGACAAAAGCGACCACTTACCGCATGGAATTTTCCTTGTTGACCATTTCTATAAATTATCGGCGCAACGATCGCCTTACTCAATTAGCAGAAAGCTCTCGCTAAACTTTCAACACTGGTACTATTAAGCAAGCACATGGTATCGACGACAGAACCCTAAGTACATGTGTGGACACGCAGCGAATATTACCGCTTAACTGAGCTGAACTTTTTCCAAGGGAGGCGTAGAAATGACTGAAGGGCGGGTGATTGGCAGGGCGGCGATGAAAAGCCCCCATGTAATGGCCCTTCCAACCTCCCTGATGGAGTTGGGGCAAGTGTTGAGTGGCTAGCATTGCAGAGCGATCGCTGCCTTGAATGTCGGTTCCCAAATACTTGCTTCACCATTGATTGAAGTCAGTATGATGTCTAGGACCAAAAGTGAAACGTTGGCGCCATGGAAAAAGCTGCCGACTCTAACCAGGGTGATTGGCAGGGCGGCGATGAAAAGCCCCCATGCAATGGCCCTTCCAACCTCCCTGATGGAGTTGGGGCAAGTGTTGAGTGGCTAGCATTGCAGAGCGATCGCTGCCTTGAAAGTCAGTTCCCAAACGGTTACGTCACCATTGATTGAGGTCAGTATGATGTCTGAGACCCAAAAGTGAAACGTTGGTGCCATGGAAAAAGCTGCCGACTCTAACCAGCAGAGAGTCAGCAGCTTAAGCTTTAATGAAGCTGAGAGTGATTAAGTGTCCAGCAGCTGAATGTTAGAGAAGCGGAAGATCTGTGTTTGGGTGCCCGCTTTAGTTTCAGTCTGAATCTGACGCTCAGTCAAAATGGCATAGTTGCCCACTTTTTCGTAAGTGTCTTCAAAAGTACTGTGTCCGCCCTTTTGGTCGCCCGTTTTAGGGTCATGGTAGATCGAATCATATTTGTGGGACAGATATCCTTCACCCGTATCATGGCTGCTGAAGGTATGAATCGTTACCACCATGCCGTGAATATGGCGATGCACCATGCTAACTTCGTTGTTTCGTACTTGATAGCGATCGCCCTCAGCCTTGCCCCCCATTAAGATTTCAACCGAGCCATCCTCCAGTTTTTTGCCATAGGAAAAAGTGTTAGCGCCGTGGGTATCTTCAAACTCGCGACGGACGCGATGAACAGCGATTTCCCAAAGCTGACCGTGAATCGCTTTGCGCGTGGATTCGTCTTCCACTTCCGAGACTGTGGCCTTGAGGTCGGCACCCACCTTAGCTTTTCCAGTGATGATCGTGTCACCGGCGATAAACGTCACATCAGCGATGTAGCCGGGAAAATCACTGTCCCAGGTGTAGCGGTTCTCATAGGCAGCGCGAAAAAAATCGCGAGCGGAAACTTGAGTTCCTACCATGCCATCCTCCTTGTCATTTGTGGCATTCCGTCAGGTCTCTTAGCATAGTAACGTTCTCGCCCGGGTAAGCACGGACGGTTAAGGCGGGGAAAGCCAACAGGGGCGATCGCAATCTGTCCACAGCCCCTTGCCTGACCAAAGTCTTCCTGATTGAATAAAAACAATTCAAAATAAACTTTTGTAAAACGAGGGTTAACTAATGTACATCGTGCAGATTGCCTCGGAATGCGCTCCTGTTATTAAAGCTGGCGGTTTAGGAGATGTCGTTTACGGTCTCAGTCGTGAAGTCTCGGCCAGAGGGCATTGCGTTGAGCTGATTTTGCCCAAGTACAACAACATGCGCTACGACCATGTCTGGGGGCTGCACGATGCCTATCGCGATTTGTGGGTGCCCTGGTATGGCGGTCGCATCCACTGCTCAGTCTTTTGCGGTTGGGTGCATGGTCAGCTCTGCTTCTTTATTGAGCCCCACTCGGGCGACTTCTTTTTTGATCGGGGTACCTATTACGGCTGCGATGACGACCCGATGCGCTTTGCCTTCTTTAGCAAGGCCGCCCTCGAATTTTTGCTGCAGAGCAATAAGTTTCCCGACGTGATTCACTGTCATGACTGGCAAACGGGACTCGTGCCTGTACTGCTGTACGAGATGTTCCAGTACCAGGGCATGGACACTCAGCGAGTGGTTTACACCATTCACAACTTTAAGCATCAAGGGCATGCTGGTTCGGAAGTTCTCTGGGCCACCGGTCTCAACCGCGAAGCTTACTACTTCCAATATGAGCAGCTACGGGATAACTTCAATCCCTTTTCGCTCAACTTTATGAAGGGAGGCATTGTCTACGCCAACCACATTAATACTGTCGCTCCGCATCATGCCTGGGAGGCAATGTATGGCGACTGTGGCTTTGGCTTGGGGCACACCTTACACGCCAAGAGCTTTAAGTTTTCCGGCATTCTCAATGGGATCGATTACACCGTTTGGAACCCTGAAGAAGATGCCCACATCACGCATCCTTATGGTTTAACGACCTTTGAAGATAAAGTGCTGAACAAGAAAGCCCTGCGGGAAAGGCTATCTCTGCGGGCTGACGATAAGCCGATGGTGGCCTTTATTGGTCGCTTAGATGATCAAAAAGGCGTTCACTTAGTTCACCATGCGATGTACTATGCGCTGAATCGCGGCGCTCAGTTCGTTCTCCTGGGCTCGGCGACCGATAGCACGATTAATGACTGGTTCTGGCATGAAAAGCATCACCTTAAGAACAATCCCGATATTCACCTAGAGCTGAGCTTTAACGAAGAGCTGGCCCATCTAATTTATGCAGGGGCTGACATGATGGTGGTGCCGAGTAAATATGAGCCCTGTGGTCTGACCCAATTGATTTCGATGCGGTATGGCACGGTGCCGGTGGTGCGGGGCGTGGGCGGCCTGGTAAGCACGGTCTTCGATTGGGACTACGACACTTTCCACAGCCGCGAAGAGCGCACTGGCTTTGTCTTCTATGATTCGGATAACTATGCGCTCGAATCAGCCATGAACCGGGCGTTTGATCTTTACTACGACGAGCCTGACTTTTTCCAACAGTTGGCTCTGCAAGGCATGCAGTACGACTTTTCTTGGAAAAAGTCAGGTCAGGAATACATTGAGCTGTACGACTACATCCGTCATAAGTAATCGAGTTGTTCAGAATCGCTTTCGCAAGGTTGGTAATTGGGCGGTCAGAGCCCAGATGAGAATGGCGTTGGTGGGTCGCAGGCTGCCCGTTTTAGCTCACTGATAACGCCATTGGTCGAGAGAATTGTAGCGGCAGCCCAACTTTCGGCTCATAGGGCTTGGCCGTTCTCCCCGCTCAACGGCGGCAACGGTCATCGCAGCAGCAGCTATGGTTCCGATGACTCTGGTGTGGCTCAGGGTAACTGGGGTTTTGGCCGTCGCTGGAGACAGTAGGTTATCCACAGGCAAAACAAGACGGTGCCTGTGGCATATTTCACTGAGTTGGGAATTAATGGACTCGGCGAGTAGAAGCCTTCAATCACACCGGCGATGATCAGCATGGGCACAATGCCGTAGACGAGTTCGGCGGCTTGACGGCCATAAACCTGTAGCGCATCCATGCGGCGGTATTTGCCTGGCAGTAA
>JBCCNE010000270.1:0-6668 GCA_039026015.1 Cyanobacteria bacterium P01_C01_bin.70
ATGATGTTTCAATATCAAGCAGTGCCAATGGTGAGGGGAATGCCCTGCTGGCAGAGAGGACAGGTATCGACAGCCATAGCGTCCATGTTTTGGAGGGAAATTAGCACCTTTACCGGACACGACAAATCAATTTGAAATAGTCCTTTAGTGGCGATTAGGCCGACTCCTATGGGTTCAGCCTGAGCCGCTCGAACAATTTCGATCAGCTGTTTTGCCGTACCGCCTGTAGTGGTAATATCATCGACAATCAAAACTCGCTCGCTGGGATTAAATGTGAAGCCATCAATCAGGTGATATTGATGATCTTTTTGACGGGCGATCGCCACATTTACTCCTAATCTTTTGGCCACTTCAAAAGCCAAGATACTGCCTGCTTCATTAGCTCCCAATACTGAATCAATTTCCTCATTAAACTGCTTAGCTAGAGCATCAAATAGAAACTGCACTTCAGTCGGCCTTTGGAATAATTTAATACAGCGAAAAAAGCGGCTACTGTGCAGCCCGCTAGCCAGTCGAAAGTGTCCTGTCTGCAGTGCTCCCGTTGCTATAGCCAATTGCTGAAATTGAGTTTCCAGGCTGGATGATTGAGTCATAAGACAACGGAAATTATAGACTGCTGTGACAGCCCCTATTGTATCTTTTTCATTTTTAAGGTCTAGAAGGTTATAGGATTTTTGGGCTGTGGCCTGAGCCTCCTGTCAAGACAAGGCTTATCCTCTGTGAAGGGATTACTTCTCTTGACTAAACTTGAAAATTTTGACTTAGTAAAATCTTCTCATTTCCTGGAGAGGGCACCGGACTAAATATTTAGAATGCTTGGCCAAACAGAGCATTTTCGTGTCTTTAAATACAGTTGCGTGACCAGAACTATTTCAAGATCTGATGTTGATAAACGTCTGGTACAAACGGTGCCTTAACCCCATGAAAAATCCGTTTTCCCTCAAGCCACTCGCCGCCAGTGCCATCACCATGACAGCACTTTTGGGCCTTGCTAGCTGCCAGGCTCCCCCTGAAGAGCCCACCGTCTCAGAAGAGACCCAGGCTACAGAAACCGCCTCTACAACCGAAACTCAGGATCTAACTCCCGTGAAGTTTACCCTGTCCTGGCTGCTACAGGGGGTAGATGCGCCTTTAACCCTGGCCATGGAGCGGGGCTACTTTGCCGAAGAGGGGTTAGACGTGCAGTTTGAGCGAGGTTACGGTTCCGCCGACACCGCCAGCAAAATTGCCGCTGGACAATACGATATGGGGTTCGGCGACATGTATTCGATGATTGAGTTCAATCAGCAAAATCCCGATCAAAAGCTCACTGTAGTTGCCGTTCCCTATAACAAGGCTCCCTTCGTTCTAATGTCGTTGGAGGAGACCGGCATTGAGTCGCTTAGTGACTTGGCAGGTAAAAAGCTGGGCGCTCCAGCCGGCGATGCTCCCCGGCGGCTGTGGCCAGTGCTAGCGGAAGAGGTTGGGGTAGATGCCGACTCTGTGGAATGGGTGACCATGGAGCCAAAACTTCGAGAAACTTTTCTGCTGCAGGGCAACGTCGATGCCATTAGCGGCTTCGTTTATTCCATGATGCCCTCCCTAGTCAAAGCGGGCAAAACTGAAGAGGACCTTGATATTTTCTATTACACAGATAACGGCCTCAACTTTTACGGCAACGTTGTTTTGGTAAAAGATTCCTTCCTGGCAGAAAATCCTGAGGTGGTAGAAAGCTTCTTAAAAGCCTATATCCGCGGTCTGCAAGATACCCTGAGAGACCCTGTGGCCGGACTCGATAGCGTGATGGCTCAAGGCGATGACTTAATGGAGCGCGAAGCTGAAAAGCTACGTCTGCAAATTGCGCTCAGTGACCTGTTAGTCAACGAAGAGGTTGAAGCCAACGGTCTGGGAGCGATCGACCCCGAGCGGCTAGAGGCCAGTATCGACCAGACTGTGAAAGGGTTTGATTTGGCTGAAACACCCGCTTTGGAAGACGTGTTTGACGGCAGCTATCTACCTCCTCAAGAGGAGCGACAGGTGCCCTCGGCGGATGAGCGAGCCTCTCTGGAGTGACCCATACTCCCCACAGGCATGGCGGACGAAAGCTTACAGAGCAAGGCATATGGTTGAAAACCTATCGGTTAAGGCATCATCCCTGACAGAAACATCAGCAGTTTTGGAATTTCGCGATGTCAGCCTGAAATATCCGATGTCGGGCCGCCTTCTGCCAGTGATTGATCAGGTTTCAATCACGATTGACCGAGCTGAATTTGTTTCAATTGTGGGTCCTAGCGGCTGCGGTAAAACATCGCTTTTACGGATGATTTCGGGGCTAAATCCGGCATCAGAAGGAAACGTTTATTTTCTGGGAGAAGCGATTACTAAGCCCCTAAGAAATGTCGGAATTGCCTTCCAAAATCCGGTGCTTTTGCCCTGGCGCACCACTTTGCAGAATGTGCTGCTGCCTCTGGAGGTTGTGCCCACCCATAAGCGGCGGCTCAAGACCCATGCGGCTGAGTGCCTGGCAGCCGCGCGCGAACTGCTCACCACTGTTGGCCTCAAGGATTTTCAAAACCACTATCCCCGACAGCTTTCGGGCGGCATGAAGCAGCGGGCTTCCCTCTGCCGAGCGCTGATTCACCAGCCGGAACTGCTGCTGCTGGATGAGCCTTTCGCGGCCCTCGACGCCTTTACCCGCGAAGAAATGTGGGAGCTGCTGCAGCGCCTGTGGGAGCGCACCCAATGCACCAGTTTTTTGGTTACTCACGATTTACGGGAAGCCATTTTCCTTTCCGATACGGTTTACGTTCTGGGTCCGCGCCCCAGTCAAGTGATTTACACCTTAAAGGTTGACCTGCCCCGCCCCCGAACTCTGGATATCTGCTTTACAGAAGACTTTCACCACATGTATACAGAGCTGCGGCGACATATTCAGCGCCACTAAGTCCTCTGCCGAGCCCTTGTCTGGCTCTGGCTTGGCGCAGCTATAGTGCGATCGCCTTCAATTCCTGCCCCATTATTCCCCCAAGACATTACCTCTATGGCGCCAGCAGAATCTTTCAAGTCTTCGACGTTTAGCTTTAAGTCCCTGCTGACTTCTAAGCACAGCACCTACGTGTTGCCTCTCATAACCACTGTTCTGCTGTTGATCGTTTGGGAACTGGCAGTGCGCCTATTTTCAGTCCCGGAGTTTATTTTGCCGGCCCCCACCACGATTTTGTCGGAGATTTCTGAGTGGGGTTTGGTGGTGGCTAAAAATGCCTGGAGTACGCTAACGACAACTGTTATAGGATTTTTGATTGCCCTGGTTTCTGGAGTGTTGCTGGGCTTTGTCATCGGCTATTCCAAACTGGCAAATCTCACGATTTACCCGCTGCTGATTGGGTTCAACACCATCCCCAAAGTGGCTTTGGTGCCGCTGATGTCCCTATGGTTTGGGATTGGGGCGGTACCGGCAGTGCTCACGGCTTTTTTACTGGCCTTTTTCCCCATTGCGGTCAATGTGGCGATCGGTCTGGCGACGGTGGAACCTGAGATGCAGGATGTGCTCGTTTCTCTGGGGGCTTCCCGATTTGAGGTATTTCAAAAAGTGGGATTACCCCACACCATGCCCTATCTGTTTGCATCCCTGAAAGTGGCCATTTCGCAGGCATTTATTGGCTCTGTTATTGCCGAAACTGTCGCCTCCAACGGCGGTATTGGCTATGTCATTCTCTCCGCCAGCTCCAGTTTCAATGTGCCCCTGGCGTTTTTGGCGCTACTCTCTCTGGCCGCTATGGGAATTATTTTATACGGCGTTTTTATGGTGCTGGAGCGGCGCTTCGTTCACTGGATCTGAGAAAAGTAGCTGATGCGAATTGATCTCCACAAAATTCCCCAGGCCAGCCCTGATGACGTTTCCAGTCTGGCGGCGCTGATTCGGCAAGGGACCTTGAACCCGGCCCACATCATCGCCATTCTGGGTAAAACCGAAGGGAATGGCTGCGTCAATGATTTTACTCGCGGCTTTGCCACCCAGACGCTAAAGACTTATCTGGCGACCCACATTGGAGAAGCGGCAGCAAAGCAGATTGTGTACATCATGTCTGGGGGCACGGAGGGAGTTCTCAGCCCGCACCTGAATGTCTTTACCCGTCAGGAAGATACGGGCCGCTCACCCCACTGGGGTCTGGTGATGGGAGTTAGCCGCACTCGTTCTTTTGAGCCCGAGGAGATTGGCTCGCTGGCAATGGTAGAAGCGGTGTCTCAAGCGGTTCGTGAGGCCTTAGAAGAGGCTGGGCTGACGCCCGAAAATGTTCATTTTGTCCAGATTAAGTGTCCTCTGGTACAGGCCAGTCGAGAGGGTGGCTTCCAGGGCAGCAGCTATCAGTCAATGGCCAGTTCTCGGGGCGCGGCTGCCTTAGGAGTCGCCCTTGCCCTGGAGGAACTGAAACCAGAACAGATTACGCCGGCCGTCATTGGTCGTGATTTTAGCGTTTACTCTAAAACTGCTTCGACCTCTGCTGGAGTTGAGCTGCAGAACTGCGAAATTTTTGTGCTGGGGAATGCGGCTCACGCGACGGGAACGCTTGTGGTCGGCCATGCAGTGATGCAGCATGCTTTAGATGTGGCTGCAGTGCAGCGGGCGATCGCCCACACGGGCCAACCGGCAGAGCGCCTGATCAATATCTTCGCCAAAGCCGAGGCTGACCCTAGAGGCATCGTATTAGGCCGACGTCACACTATGCTGGATGATTCGGACATCAGCCACACTCGCATGTGTCGGGCTGTGGTGGGAGCGGTAGTGGCGGCTGTGGCGCAAGACCCGATGGTCTATGTGTCGGGCGGCAGTGAACATCAAGGTCCTCCGGGAGGCGGCCCCGTGGCCGTGATTTCTCGCATGGCTTAAGAGCATTCCATCTAAAAAGTATCCTGGCCTCATTACCATCGAATAGGCTTGTTTCTTGCCGGATCACTAGGGATTATTCAAAGTGATTATGGCCGGCGAGGCTGACCGAAGAACCTTGGTTTGACGAAGTGGTATCCATAAGTTCAAGTTCAAAATTGGACTGTTGGTGCCGGCACTAAATTCAGTCAGTCTAATCATTGCAGCGAACGACTGCGGAAAAGGTGACCGGCCCCACTCTTGGGAACCGCAGTTTACCCGCCGTCAGTTCGACTCTGTTGAAAAGTCAGTCTCAATTTGAATGCTGTCAATCTGAGCATCTGTATCAAAATCAAACCGATATTCCTGAACGGCTTCTAGCGCCGCTTGGTCTAAGGCAGGGTCGCCGCTAGAGCGCATCAAAATAGCATCAATGATATTGCCGTTAGCGTCGAATAAAACCCTAACCACAGGATTAACTGTAGGCTGGTCTTCGCTCTGAAGATCTTCAGTATGTTGGAAGGGCTGAGGATGCTCGCACTCGCAACAGTCAACTACGCACGAATCATCAAGACTGCCGTCGTCAGCGTGTTCAGGAGCCGTTTCCTCAAGCTCATCGTTCTTTAAGCCATTGCGAAGGCGTTCTGGTTGGTTTCTATACTCGCTGATGGACGAGCCGCTAGCAGGTTCCCTCTGCTCATCAGCAAGTATCACAACGGGCTTAACACCCTCGGCTGTTGACTGTATGGCCATTGGCCACACTGCAGGATCAATGAGTTGGCCAGCCACCAGCGGCAGCACGGCCAGATTTAGAGCGATCGCCCTACCGCCACCAAGGAACATGAGCCGTTGGGTTTGTGCAGAGTGATGTCGATTGTTGTGCTGCTGATAGCTTCCCAACAAGTTTATATGCCTTTTCTAAAGGCAGGGCTGCGTCACGTCAATTTTAGCAATGGTAATTTCGGCTTGAACAGGAACTGGGCAGAAACAAACCTCTGCCGACCTTTGACAAAGCCTTTACGGCGGGCTTGCAAGGATAAGGGGTGAGGATGACCGGTGCTACCCAAGCTGCCATCCACAGCATGAGTGCCATTGTCCCTGGAGACGATTGATATGATGCCCATGCGATCGCGGAGTGGAGCCCCTTGGTTTGGCCTGAGGCCCGGCCTGGGAGATCTCCCTTGGGGAACTCCATGGGCTATCCGGATCGGCAAAATCGGGACACTTCTGGGCAATGGGTTAGTCCTGTCGCATTTTTCCCAAGTATTTTTGCCAAATTGTAGAATTAGTCGCTCGCCACTCCTGATTTATCATCCAAATTAGGGGCAAAGCGGTGTCCTACAAGCGATTAGGATTGGAGCAGAGAATTTATGAACGGCTCCCGAAAATATTGTTTGATGGCTACAGACAACTAAAGGTAGGCAACAATGACGATTTCCGAAACCAAAAGGGTGTTTATTTGTGGCTCTGCTCTACGGGGACAGCCTGACCACGGCAACCTACAGGGGGCCGCATTTATCAGCGCGGCTCAAACTGCCCCCAACTATCGCCTACATGCCGTGCAAGATGGTTGGCATCCTGGCATTTATGAAACCGAATCTGACGGTATTTCAATTCCGGGTGAACTTTATCAAATGTCGATGGAGCAATATGACCATCTCGTGTCTACCGAGCCGCCCAATATGTATCCTGCGGAGGTGACGCTGCAGGATGGGGGAACAGCGATCGCTATGCTCTATCCCAAAGAATTGATCGAAGAGCACGGCTGGCCTGATATTTCCGACATTGGTGGCTGGGCGGCCTACAAAGCTCAACAGCAGGCGTA
>JBCCNE010000271.1:0-6652 GCA_039026015.1 Cyanobacteria bacterium P01_C01_bin.70
AGGAGCTTTGAAGGCATGAAATAAAGCTCCGGCCCCCAAAACAGCGGATGAAATCAGGTGAATTGCCCCCACAACCAAGTAGGGATAGGTATCGACAACCTGCCCCTCTTGTCCGATTCCTAAACCTAGCGTTGCGAGGTGGGGAAGTAGGATTAGCCCCTGTTGGCCTATGGGCAAGTCTGGAGAATAGCGAAAGAGCTCAAACAGGGTCATCGACCCTGCCCAAAACACAATCAGGGCAGCCTGAGCCACATGAGCGGCAATAAATGTGCCTGACAAATTAGCCAAGCGGGCATTTCCAGCCCACCAACCATATTGAACATTGGGATTGCCATAAGCTTGCATCCGCTAGAACCTCCTACTTGCAATTTTTATCAATAAGGATATGGCCGGAAAAATTTCAAAAAAATCGAGAACTAGTTAATAGAAAGACTTTCAAGCACTAGCTACTGCTCTCACCAGCACAGCCTGGCGAGAAAAATTACTAATACTTTTTCAAAAGTATTTTCGCAATTAATGAAAGATGCCGTAACTCTCCTTGACTGCGTGTGCAACAGGTTCAAAAGGATGCCTAAAACCACTGATTTTCTGTGTGATTACGGCGTTTTAACACACTATCAACAAGAGAGCTGATATCATTCAATATGCAGCCTAACTATTTTTCTCTGTGCAATCAGGTAATATTTTTTTACTTTTATCCAGTTTCTTCATAGCGCTATTGAATCGCTTTCGTAGAATAAAAAACAGGATTTAAAGTGCAAAGTGCTTGTTGCAATTGTGTTAGAGCTAAGAACAGCAGGGTCTACTGTAGGGTTTTTCAATGATTGCCATAAATTCTTTAACTGCCTGTTTCTATGAATTGATATTTTTGAGGCTTTTAAGTATTTTACGGTGAGATAATTACGGCATTAAGAGGGAATTTATGCCGACGATCGCTAGAGTGGTTGGACGAGAGAATGAATAATGAATTCATTATTTTTTGACGGCATCTTATTGGGTGATTAAGATATTTAGAGAACCTCGAGTGTTGACAGTGTTAGATAGCCTCAACGGCGAGACAATTAGCTTGACTATTAGTGACACCGGCAATCGCAAAAAGGAAAAGACAACAGCCTCTGTAAAGCGTCCGTATATCGATGATGATTTGGGTAAGTTTGAGAATGGTATTTTGGCCGTAACCGCTATGGCGTCTTGTATAGCGTTCCTATTTGATTTTTGAAACATGAATCACTGCTGTGAAAGGCTTTCAAGCGCATTTTTGCTCAGAGATCAAGCTGGATTGCTATAGCACCTGACCTTTCTATTGTCGGTTGAAGTCTGTGAACTTAGAGCAGGGTTAGAACTAGGAGATAGATATCCATCAAAATAAACTCTAAATAGCGGCTCCGATAATTCGAGAATTTATGGAAAATGAAGTTCAAATTCAAGACTTGCCATGTCTGACTATCGCAAAGGTTGACGGCAGGGAATAGAAAGAGCAATGAAATTAAGGGCTCACTGGAGGGCGCTCGTGAGTAGGTAAAAGTCAGCAGCCGAGCGCAGCAAGTTCAGAAGTGAATTTATGTCAATCACAGTGAAGCTCAAAATGCCGCTCTTTGGAGGCGATGCAGCGTTTTTCGGCAGCAGAGTCTTCAATGGCATGAGGACTGCGCGGTGACGGCGCCTCGTCTCATCCACAACTGTGTGTAGCCTTACTCTGCGACCTAGGCGACTCTAGCCGTCGCCATCGGATTTTTTTTCAAGAGCCTTATCCTCTGAAAGATAAGGCCCTCAAGAGAGGTTCACGATGTCTCTCCTTGAGCAGTCAGTGCCGATCAGTCCCCGTAATGACTGAGATAATCACAGGCAATTAAGGGGCCAGAAGCAGATTAATCTTTACCGTAAGCGAATTGCTAAAAATCGCGCGCTCTTTCAAGCTACCTAAAGCTCAGAGGGAGTGTCAGGCGCAATTTCTGCTCCACCCTCATACATAACTCGCTGCTGATCTGTAATTAAATCTGATAAGCTGGCAATCTCAACACCCATTTCAGTGCAGGCAGATATTAAAGCAGTTCGGAAACCATCAACATCATTGCCAAAACCACAGCGCTCAGCTGCAATCTCAATTGTTTCAGTCGCGTTTGCCTTCGCGCAGTCAACCAACGTAATGCCTTTCAGTGGCGTTGGGTTACTCATACAAATTCTCTCTGTTCATTAATGACAACGGTATGACCAGCTTAAATTTTTGACATCTAGCAAGAGAGCGATTTTGTCAGCAATAAGATTCTTGAGGAGATTGCTGAAACAGACATTGCCCCAAAAATCATCTTGTAGGCTGGATTGAGTATAAAAAATCCGGCGGGGTTAGAGTGATGTTGAGACCAGAAATATTCAAAACCACCCTGAAGTCTCCATCCTCAAATAAGATGATGTCTCACCCGCAAATAGCCAGAGCCTTTACTTACAGCATTTCAGTTAGGCAAACTGGCTAAAAAGGGAGCTTTTTCTTACTAACTTTCTCGCGGTCGTAATCAAGTTCCCGTAATTTCTTCATAATGCGGCTAAAGTATTCCCCAAGATACTCTTCCACAGTGGTAATTTCGTCAGGGTCAATTTCAAAAGTGCTGTAGACCTCATCCATAGGAGCAGAAAGCGCATTGCTACCGACCACAACTTCAATAAAAGCGAGCCGGTCAGTAACGTTCCATCCCCACTGAAAGTAGAACAAAATATTTTTCACAGCCCGCAGTAGCCCCAGCGGCATCCGCGATACTCGGGCGTCTTGGCCCGTGAGACGTTCACAAAGGCGAATGATTTCATTGGCATCCCAAGCCCGACTGCCTGCCAGAGGAAAGCTGCGCTTTACAGTGTTGGGGTTGTCTAAAGCGGCAATGGCAAACCGAGCAATATCCTGAGTATTCATGTAGGCGATCGGCACTGCGCCATTCATTATCCAAATGCCCTGCTTCTCCAAAATTGGAATGGCGTACTGACCAATCAAGCCTTGCAGAAAGCCGCAGGGCCGGAGAATAGTATAGTCAAGTCCGGATTGGGCCAAAAACTTTTCGGTGCAGTGCTTGATATTCATCAAGGGAACGTCGGGATATTTCTCTGCACCCAAAATCGAAATAAAGATATAGCGGCTAATACCAGCCTCTTTTGCCGCTTTGATCAGGTTGACCTTGCCTTCCCAGTCAACTTTCTGAATGGCATCATTAGGCCGAGCAGTGGCAGCATCAATCACTGCATCCACATCTTCTAAAGCGGGAGGCAGAGTTTGAGATGAGCACAGATTACCCCGGAGCAGTTGTGCACCCCATTCACGCAGGAAAGCGCCGCGCTGAAAACTCCGCACCAGGCATTTAACCTCATGCCCTTCATCGAGAGCGCGCCGAACGATTTGTCTGCCCAGCGTGCCAGTGGCACCAATGACCAACAGTTTCATGAGAAAACAGAAACAAAAGTTTACGTTTTATAACCATACCAGATCAATCCCAGGTGTCTCACCGATCGCGCCTGGGGTTTTGAGAAACTTATTCTTCACCCCCCTGCAGCCTTAGCATCACGAAGCCAATTCCCAGTCCTACCAGGGTTAGGACAAAGATTAGAATAGATGCACCAAAAATTTCGCTACCCATTAGAAATTTATCTCCTATGCTTAGTTGCGTTCAATTTGTAATTTAAGGTCTGATATTTGCAAGGTTTATTCTACAGCCTTGCAGGATGTGCATTCAGGGCGTTTCAGCTAATTCTTGTTCAGCGTCTAGAAAGGGCTAGTCAGCCCGCCAGGGCACACCTGTTCGGTGATATCCCAATTCGGATGTTTTTAGATGAAATACTCTCAGCGTTTTGTCTGAGCGACTGTTTTTTGAGGGCTAATTTACAAAAGAAATCCTAAAGAGCCTTCAGATTTAAGGCAGGACAGGCATTTGAGCGATCCTCTAATAGATTCACCAAAGGTGTACAGGTTCTGGATGCCTAACATTTCTGGAGTTTGCCAATCACCCCTTAAACTAGCTGTTCAAGATGACTCATTCCCTGGATGCGCCCCTCGAAAAAGTGAATGCTCGGCTTAAGGCGGCCCGTTTAGGGCTCAAAATTGAGCGGCGAGGCGATACGTTGGCACTGCGAGGCACGTTACCCCCGCGTCCAGGCAGCGATCGCATCCGGCCACACCAGCAGCGTATTTCCCTCAAGCTCCCCGCTAATAAAACAGCCCTTAAGCAAGCGGAGCAGGAAGCCAAAGTGATTGCCGCTCGATTGATTGAGGGCTCGTTTGACTGGCGGCAATATCTGGTGCAGTTGGGGCCAGTGTTGGGCTCAGATGAGCTGGCGGACAAGATCGCCGCGTTTGAGCAGCACTACGTGACTGAAGCCCAGACCGATCCGGATAAGCATCCGGCCTCGGTGCTGACGACGTGGAACAAAGCCTATGCACCCTACCTCCGCAAGTTGCAGGCGTTGATGGAGCGCCGCCTCCGCCTGAGTTTGCCGGAGGCGATCGTCGCTACGGTTAGAGAAACTCGGGCCAATTCGCGCAGCCGTCAGGTTTGCTGCACCGCGATGGATGCGTTTGCCCAGTTTTTAGCGCTAGAGCTGCCCGTCGATCTCAAAACGCTGTGGGGCAAATATGGCAGCCGCCACGCCCAAATGCGCCAGTTGCCCACCGATGCGCAAATTGTCGAATGGTTCCACCGCATCCCTAATCCGGCTTGGCAGTTTGTCTACGGCCTGATGGCGGTCTATGGCCTGCGGAATCATGAAGTGTTCTTTTGCGATCGCCGCGCCCTAGCTCTGGGCGACTCAGAAGCCGCGATCGAGGTGCTGGACACAACTAAAACGGGGGCTCACGATGTCTGGCCCTTTCCTCTAGATTGGGTGGTTGAGTTTGGGCTCCGTGACGGCGAACTGCCTGATATCGAAACCAATCTTAAGCAGACCACTTTGCAGCGCATCGGCCAGCAGGTCACCCTCCAGTTTCGGCGATATGAGATTCCTTTTGCCCCCTACGATTTACGCCACGCCTGGGCCGTCCGCACGATTCTGTTGGGGGTGCCTGACACCGTCGCCGCGCGCATGATGGGCCACTCTGTTGCCGTTCATAACCGCACCTATCATCGGTGGATTACCCGCCGCGATCAGCAGCAGGCCGTGCGAGCGGTGCGGAAATCTTGAGTCACTCCAGTCGGCAGTTGCCCTTTATGTGCCGGTGGCATGCTGGGGATTTAATGGCGGCTAACTTTCTAGCGATCGCTCAACAACATCCGTAATCTTCGAGAACTGCGTCAATATCGGCTCACTACGCTTTCAGATGGCTTGGCAACAGAAGGCGTCAACTATATTGTTCAGCTCTTCTTGGTGGCGCTTTGCGCTGTCCCAAATCCTGCCGCTAAAACACTGCCGCGACTGGCAGCAGCCACCATATTCAGCAGTATTTTGCGATTGGTCCCGGTTTGTAAAGGAATGTGTCATGGTTGAAGCAGGCTGAATTCTTTTTGACTGATGATTAAACAGTGTTGGATAGCATTAACCGCCTGGATTTTGGGCCTAATGCTGAGCTTTGCGGCTCCTGCGATCGCGGCTGAAACTACCGCTAATCAATTATTGGAGACGAATACGGCGACACCCAAGGCCACCGCGATCTTTGCGGGCGGCTGCTTTTGGTGTATGGAAAAGCCCTTTGACGACTTGGCCGGAGTGCTCGATACCACCTCCGGCTACATTGGCGGCACGGTTGAAAACCCCAGCTATGGGCAGGTTTCTAACGGTAATACTGGGCATTTTGAGGCGGTGAAGGTCACTTACAATTCCGCTGAAGTTAGCTACGACGAGCTGCTGGACGTGTTTTGGCACAACGTTGACCCGGTGGATAATCGCGGCCAGTTTTGTGACAAGGGTAGTCAATATCGCTCGGCCATCTTTTACCAAAACGAGCAGCAGGAAGCGAGGGCACAAGATTCCACGGTAGCGCTGGCGAATTCTGGAAAACTCAATCAGGCGATCGCCACGACCATACAGCCAGCCTCTGCCTTTTACCCAGCGGAAGACTACCATCAGAACTACTATCAGACGCACCCAGTACGCTATAAGCTCTATCGCCTTGCCTGTGGTCGCGATCAGCGTCTAGAAGAAGTCTGGGGCGCAGCCGTGGCTCATTGAGGGAAGTAAAGGCACTGCAAGGTTGAACTGTCGCTGGGTCGGCCTAAGTTGTCGCCACCATTTCCAGCGATTGCCAGGGCGCGTCATCAATTAAAGCCAGAATGCCTACGGTGTAAGCATTGCCGCGCTCGCTTCTTAAACTTATCCCTCTTCTGTCCCTTTAAGCAGAGGAAAAGAATTGCTTAGATTGCAGCCGTTGAACCAGTGGGCAGTAAATCGGATTCATACGCTCGGTGAGTCGCTCAAAGCCGATTGTTAAAGGAGGATGGGGAAACACCTTGAGCCCCTGCTTGAGCCAGTTGAAACAGCTCCAAGGTTGAATGATGAGGCGCAAATTGTTGAGTCAATGCTTCCAACATCTTTGGTTTTGCCACCCAGGATGTTGAGCGCAGATAGGAGGGGTCAGAGGACACCTGTCGTTAAAGGGGTCGGCCAACAAACTGACCATCAAGAAGGCACTCATCACAAGTGCCCACCATTTTTCCATTTGCTCATAGCGAGTGACGCGAAAATC
>JBCCNE010000272.1:0-6635 GCA_039026015.1 Cyanobacteria bacterium P01_C01_bin.70
AGGTGTAGTACCTTCCTGCAGAGCTGTATCGATACAGCTTACAGTTGCCATCAATGTGTACAGTATGGTGTGATCGGTCACAAGCTGGGCAGGGTATTGATCCTGAAAAACTCTTGGGAGTTTGAGCCACCAATCGATCTGACGTAGACACGAGGATAGAAACAGTCATCGATTCAGGCGGCAACTCCAGCGAGGCTTTCAGCGTTTCTACCTGTTGGTCATAGTCAGAGAGGAGCTGCTCTGCCTGTTCAGACTGACCCAGCGCCTCAGCAAACAGTCGAAAATTGTTTTTCCAATCCCAATGACGACCGGCGCCTTCCGTAAACACGGTGGGGGCAATTTGAGACAGGCGCGGATAGAGCGCTTCGGAAATGCTCTTGGCGCCCAAAATCAAATCGGGATTAAGCTGCACTATGCTCTCCAAATTGGGCTGGGCATATTGACCAATCACGGGAATATCGCTGGCAGCCTCCCCTAAATACCCTGGCGGGGCCCCATAGCGGATGGTGCCGACGGGTGTAATCCCCAAGGCCAGGGCCGCATCTAGGGGTGTCGTATCAATGGTCACGACTCGCTGCGGTGAAACCGACACTGGAGTAGTACCCATCGCATGGGTAATGGTCTGGGTCGGTCCAGTAGGCTCAGGGGCGGCAGTGGGCGATCGCTGGCAGGTCGCTGTCAACGCCAGAACACCAAGTCCCAATAGTTTGCAAACACTGCTGTTTATGCCAAAGCGATGTGACATAGTGCCCAATCAACCAACACGGTTCAGCGCTCGACGGCTGAGCGCAGTTGCCAACGTAAGCGCCATCTAAAATTCCAGAGTATAGCGCAGACTTAGCGTCGCTCCGGGAGCCGCCGCCCGGCGCGCCTCCACGCCAGAAGTGAACAGCCCCTGCGTGGCTACTGGCAGATACTGATTATTGAGTAAATTGCTAATGCCCAACGTCAGCCGACCGTCACCAAGCTGCAGACTGCTGAGAAAGTCTAGCGTCACGTAGCCATCAATCGGCTCGGCGTCAACGCCCTCATCAAAAGCGCGATCGCGGTTGCCCACTGCCAGCAGTTCTAGGCGATTTGTCCAGCCTGGAGTGGTGTCATTTTCCACGTACAAACCTAATTTGAAGGGCTTAACGTTAAGTCGATTTAGGGGTTCAAATTCGCCATCGTCATCGACGTCACTTTCACCCTCGTTCCAGCTGAACAGGCCGCCCAAACGCCAGGTGCTGCTGGGTTGCCAATCGAGCGTGGCTTCGACTCCGTAGTTGCGCTGCGGAGCGCGAACCAACGTTGCCAAACCGTCGTCACCGAATGCGAAATTGGTGCCCAAGTCAGACTCGTTGTAAAAGCCGGACAGAGTCGCCTGTATTTGGCCAAATTCGGCGCGAATGCCGATCTCATAGTTATCAACTTTCTGCGGCTCCAGCAGCAGGTCACTGTTGATATCAAAAGTAGAATTAACAGCCCCTAAAACACTGCCCACATTAGGAATTGAGAAGCCCTGGGAGAAATTAGCAAACAGGCCAATTTCCGGAATGGGACGATAGATGATGCCCGCGTTAAACGCTACATCGTCGAAGCTGTTTGTGCCGCCCTGCCGTTCGCGGGGCAGGTTTGGTGCGGTGACGAAAGCTAAGCTGTAGTCCTCCACCGACACATCAAAATTCTCGTAGCGCAGGCCGCCGCTTACCTGCCACTGCTCAGTAATGTCCCAACTGGCTTGGGTAAATAAGCCCACACTTTCGACGGTGTAGGGGCCGCCTTGGGTCAAGCTTTCATCAACGATATTAAGTTCTTGGTTAGCGTCAAAGGCAGCGTTGTCGGAGACCAGCAGGGGCCGGTCGTTAATCTCGTTGGAATAGTCGACCCCCCACAGCAAACTGGCAGCATTACCCAGCGACGTGTCCATCTGCAGGCGACCGCCCCACTCAGTGGCGTCAAGGGTGGTCTGCCAAACATCCGGGAATGGGGCCAGGTTGGGCAAATCACTTAGGGGATTGAGGCGAAAGTCGGTAAAGCGCTGAATTAATTCACGATCGCGAAAATAGGCCTGCGCATCCAACTGCGAATTCAGAATATCCCTGTGCCGATAAGTCAGGTTCAGCACATTATTCAACTGTCGCGGCTGCTCGTCGTACTCGACGTCCCCGATGCGGAGGGCTCGCCCCTTTTGCAGACCAGGAATATCAGTGATGCCCTCATCAGGAATAAATTCCGTATCCAGGCTGTCGCGATAAAAGCTATAAGTGAACGCCAGTCGCTGCTGCTCGTCAAAGTTGTAGGCCAGCTTGGCCAAAACGCTGATGCGGCTGGTGTCGCTAACATTTGTGGGGATAATGCGATCGCCCTCAGCATCATACTGGCTGTTGACTTCATCGTAGGCAAAGAAGATTAGTCCCTCCACCGGCCCATCCGTCCCAGAAGCGCCGATTTCAGCGTTATAGGAAAAGCTGTCGCCACCAAAGGACGTCAGGCTGGTGCCGACGCCAGCCCCCAAAGTGTAAGTGACATCGTCTTCAACGGGGACCCGAGTGATGATGTTCACAATGCCGCCGGTGCCGCCATCGCCGTAGATGGCACTTGGCCCTCGCAGCACCTCAATACGCTCAATGAGCGCCGGGTCAATCACCCGCAAATCGGCAGCGTTGCCATTGCTGTTGGGCGTTTGGGGCACGCCGTCAATCAAAACCACGATAGGGCGGCCCCGCAGTTCCAGCTCAATCGTGTTGTTGGTAAACGGCGGCGGCGCTAATCCGGGCACCAGCTTACCGAGGATATCGGGGAGGTTGTTGGTAAAGCTCAACTGCTGTTCGATCTGCTCTCGCTCAATCACGGTGACGGAGCGCGGCACGTCCAATACGTTTTCTTCCGTGCGGGTGGCCGTAACAACGACTTGAATCGCATCGGGGTCAGCAGTTTGGGCAATGGTGACACCGGGCGACACCGCCAGCACTAAATTATTGCCGCTGCTGTCGGCCTGCACAGTAGGCGGGGCATCCGTTCCCGTAATCGCTACCCGCACGCCGCCATCGGGCAGCTCGGACACCTGCACTAGGGCAATGCCCTCAGCCGGATTGAACTGTTCTGCGATCGCCCCTTCTACCAGCTCTAATCTCGCGTCAGGAATATCGGTGATCAGCGCATTGCCCTCTGTGCGAGAGGTTCCAGTTGCTAGCAGCTGATCAGAGACTAGGGTGATGGCTAACCCGTCCGGCGTGGAGCTCACCTGCACATCCGTAATCACCGCCTCAGCATCGGCTTCCTGAGCCAGTTCATCAGTCTCTTGGAGATTCATCAAAACTTCTGCAGCGTCTGCACCGGGCACTACCGACGGGATTTCAGCCAGGCTGGGCTCAGGGACCATCGGCTCATGAGTGGTCACGGCGGCGGCTCCCTCTAGGGCAGCATCTTGGCTAGCCGCAACGGAATCGGCTGTCGGGTCTTGCGCCCAAGCCGGATAGGCCATTGCAGCCGGAACGACGCTGGCTAGCACGCTGTAGCCCAGCAGTTTAATCGAAGCTTTCATGAATCCTCACACCTTTATACTGAGAGGACAGCGGGAACAGCCAACTCAGAGCCGATGCAGCAAACTGCTCGCCACAGTCCTTTACTTAAGAATTGGTCTCAATATAAAACGCTGAGATGTTCATAAAGCAGGGCTACCGTTCTCTAGCCGGACTTTTCTGTTTCCCAGCCGGACTTTTCAGAAAAGCAAGTGTTTTCGCTATTCATCATTGCCGTAAACCCTGGTTGAGGCGATCGCAAACACACGGACTGGAACAGCCCATAGTTTAAGTTTTTTATCCTATTCATCAAGTACGCTTAACTTTTATTGCATGTAGTTGAGATCTCGCTTCCATTGACAGATGCTAATGGTGGTAATGCTTTATTTTGACTGAACCCAAGATGTGCAATCAATTGGCCTTAGTTCCTCGATATCGGCTAGATGATGAACAAACCTGGCTGATGGGTATTGACCCGCTGCGCCGCTATTGGTTGTGGGTCAATGACAACCAAGCGACCCCAGTCATTCTTCCTGGGCTAAGCGTCAATAATTTTGACGTCTTTCGCGATGCTATCTTGACGTTTCGAGCCATGACAGTCGGTGATACCGCCAAGCTACCCACAGCAATGGGAGCCGACTTAGTCATAAAGTGTGTAGCCAAAAACTGCTACGCCATTGACGGCAACGTCAACGGCAACCCAGCAACTCATATCTTTGATCAAGAATCTCTTGAATCATTGTTGATGACGGCACATCCTGACTGGCAATGCGCCCCCCATCACCGTGAACTCGGTCAAAAAATGCTTGCTAAGGCTTGGAATCAACCCGTTGCAGTTGGCGTAGCCTAGGCACAATGGTTCAGTTACTAGGGAATGTCAGCATTTAGCGCTCGACTCATTATGCTGAGAGCAGTTCAGCCCCTAGTCAGTTTTGCGGAGCGCGGGCGCGGTAATATCCATGTCGCAAGCCTCTCGAATTTAATTGATGACGCGCCCTAAGCCATGCCTTAATTTCTCACTCCCCTACTCCGACCGCAAGTTGAACAGCTCCTGCATTGAAGCCAGCAACTTGACACGCACCTGCTCAATTTCGCCGTTGGCATTGAGATCGAAAATCCAGGCGCAATTAACTTTAAAGACAATAGCGGTCACCTGGCCTTTGACAATAACGCAGCGGCGATCGCCATCACCTGATTTCACCTCAATTTCTTTGGGGTAAGCCCGCATGCCTGCCGCTTCCTGATAAAGGTAAGCCTGAATGGCTTCCCTTCCCGCGATGGGCTCTTCAAAGGGAGCACAAAGCTGCCCCGCATCGGCAAAGAGCGCAGCAGTTTCATCAAAAGTACCGGCGTTGAACGTGTCAAAGTAGCGCTCAACGGTTGCTTCTCGCTGCAGCAGGGTTGTTTGTTCTAGAGTCAGTGGCATAGCGACTTGAGTAGCCAACAATATCAATAAAGAAGAGGCACATTTCCCATGTGCCTCTTCACAATAAACGATTTGAAAATCGGATTACGCCAGCGGGTCAACCCCCATGCCGACAACCACCTGCCGCATGATGGTGATTTGCTGACCAAAGCTGAGCTTAGAAATTTGACCAAATAGTCGGCTGGCCGCATCAGATAGCTTGTAGAAGCTAGGCACAGGGATAACCGTGCCTTCATTCATCCAAACGGCAAGCTGGTACCAGAAAGCCAATTTAGTATTGCTGCTGAGAACTCCATAGGCACGAGTGTCAGCAGTGCTCTTGCGATTCACTAAGTCACGCATAAACTGCAGCTGCTGCTGCTGGGGCATCGCCTTGACCTGCTCCAGCAAACCTTCAGCAAACTGCATGCGGGCTGCACCAGGCGCAGCCGGCGTGATGGAACGACCCATGTTTTTGTAGAGCGTCCAAAGTAGACCAAGTTGCTCATCGGTCGTTAACTGCTGAAATGAAGCAATCGTATCGGTAACGATGCTTCCAGAAGAAAGTGAATTGTTGGCGAGAGATGGACTGATAGTGTAAGTCACAACGACCTCCTAACTAAAAACTAAGGAGTGACTGAATTGCTGTTCTTGACCCAATGTAACAAATTGATACAAAATGTTTGCCTCTTGCCCATAAGCACTGTGAATGTGGATTGATGGCATTAGTCAATGGTTGACGGCCACTCAATAAAAATTTTTAAGGGCTAGTGCTGAACATTACCGGCCAGCAATGTTAGCCTCAGCGAGGCCACGCCTGAGGAGTTGGCCTGCCCGCAAGGCTTCGGGGTGATGGAATGACATTTTCGGTCTAGATTCCAAGAGTCAATATCAATCGCATTATTCCAAGTTGCGTTATTTTCAGTTGGCTCCAGGAATTCGGTATTTTGCACCTACTCGTTCGGATCTCCCAAAATTTAGCGCAGGGACACTCGGCCTGGGATTTTCGCAATTGCCCGATGTATTAGCCGGCGCAATTTTTACCCTCTTTACCGTCAGATGACGATTCAGCGCCTGGGCGGACGTGCCAATCAGGGAGCATCAACAGAGATTACCGCGCGAGTTTTCACCTTTGAGATACTGGCTGGGGGCAATCTGAAACTTTTTCTTGAACGCAACCACAAATGAACTGCGGCTGGCGTAACCTACCCAGCGAGCCGTTTCTTGAATATTGAGCTGCTGAGTCTGCAGCAGTTGTCGAGCTTGCTCTAGGCGATGATCCTGCAGGTACCCAAACACTGTGGTGTCAAACACCTGATGAAAGCCCTGCTTGAGTTTGCGCTCATTGAGATGCACTCGCTTGGCGAGCTCTGGTAAAGAAGGCGGACTGGCAATGTTTTGAATCAAAATGTCCCGCGCTTGATAAATGCGATCAATATCGCGCGCCACCAAAGGCTTATTACCGGCTGGAGCCAACATTTGACTGAAGTAGAGGGCCAGCAGCTCTAGCACCTTGCCTTCGAGATAAAACTGACGAGTAATCCCCTGATAGGGCCACTGCAAAATTTGCTGCAGCACATGCTGCTGAGCCGGAGTGATGGGGGCAACGTAGTACAATTGCGCTGCTTGGGGATGTTCAATGGCCTGTCTCACACCTGCCGGTAGCTCATGGATGCGATCGCTAAACGTCGGCATTAGCTCTGGCAAGATGCGTACCCGAACCACAC
>JBCCNE010000273.1:0-6620 GCA_039026015.1 Cyanobacteria bacterium P01_C01_bin.70
AGCTCACGGATAAACGGGCAGTCCGAATTAGACAGCATGACCCTAACGCCCCGCGCCGCCAGTTGCGCAAACGTGTGCTGGAGACGCTCTTGATCGGCAGCGCGAAAGCCCAAGCGGTTGTAGCCGGTAAAGCTGCTCGTGGTGCTGATGGGATGATACGGCGGGTCAAAATAGACAAAATCCTGATCGGTGTAGGCCTGCTGCAGAACCTGCGTAAACTCTGCACAGTCGATGGCCGTGTGCTGTAGGGCTGTGGACGCCTGATGCAGAGTGGTGGCATCGCAGACCCGGGGATTTTTGTAGCGCCCTATCGGGACGTTGAAATGGCCCTGACGATTTTCGCGATAGAGACCGTTGAAGCAGGTTTTGTTGAGATAAATCAACCGCGCGGCCCGTTTGACCGATGATCGCAGTCGCGTTTGCGATCGCATTTCATAGTAATAATCGCGGCCATGATTTGCCTGGTGCACACTCAATAGAGAAATCAGCGTTTCCACATCTTCTTTGACGCAGCGATAAACATTGACTAATTCCTCATTTAAATCAGCCAGCACTGCCTGTTGGCAAGCCTGATGCAGGTGAAAAAAGATTGCTCCACCGCCTAAAAAAGGCTCGTGATAAACCCGAAACTGAGGCGGAAAATAGCGACGATATTGCTCTAAGAGTCGCCCTTTGCCGCCCGCCCATTTGAGGAATGGCCGAGGCTGGAAACGAGTTTGAAGCGTAACTGTCATGAAGCTGGGCAAACCGCGATCGCCATAGCTGAAGCCGCTCTCCCTATCATCGAAGCAGCGGTCAGTACCGACCCTAAAGAACTGATGTACTTATTATAAATTTGGCGGCCCAATTGTCGAGTCAAAAGATTCACTCCTAAACTTGCGATAGGATAAAACCGAAGTTGTATTGCGCCAGTGAATTGCGCACCCTACCAAGTGCAAAATTGCGCTCGACTGAATTATGCAAGAGTTTTTTAAGAATGTTTCACTGTACCCCAGATATTTGATTTCCTTTACGTTGGGAATCTTCTTTAATGCCATTGAGCCCCTGATGCCCTTGCTTAAGCGTCCAACCACTGCGATCGCGCTGGTGGGCATCGTCATTTCAACTCTGGTGTTTCTAACCTTTACCATGCGGGCCATGTTGGGCTTGTCCCCCGCTTAGCTAGCGCTGGCTCCCAGTCTTTGGCGCCATTATTCTGGTTGCCCCTGACCGGATTTTTATTCCCGACTGGTTGACCGCAGCCAACCAGCTCCAAGATTTTGTGTAAGAGGACTGTTATGGCAAACGATCGGCGAGTCGCACGGGTGGCTTCCCTGATTAAGCGGGAAGTCAGCCAGATGTTGATGTCAGAAATTAAAGACGATCGCGTGGGTGCGGGCATGGTGAGCGTAACTGACGTAGAGGTTTCAGGCGATTTACAGCACGCCAAAGTCTTCGTCAGCATCTATGGCACCGAGGCAGCGCGGACGGAAACCATGGCCGGACTCATGGCCGCCACTAAATTTGTCCGTCGCGAACTGGGACAGCGGATTCGCCTGCGCCGGACGCCAGAAATTCTTTTTCGGGAAGATTTAGGCGTGGAGCGTGGTACCCGCGTTATTTCGTTGATGAATCAAATAAGTGCCGAACGCGACGCCAAATCGCAGCTTGCCGACACCGCCACTGGTGAAGAGTTTGACGATGACTTTGGCGAGGTGAGTGAAATTGACGTGCCTGCTGCCACTGAGGAGCTAGAGTGACTGCTCTGGGTTTACCTCCTCCGGAATCGCTATCGTTAGAACAGCAGGTGGCTCAACTGGTGGTGGTGCGGGCGTCCGGATTTCTATTTGATCATCAGCGCCGCTATCCTCAGTGGGAGCTTGATCAGGCCGCCTTGCGTCACTGCATTGAAACGCTGGGAGTGGGGGGCGTCATTTTGCTGGGAGGCAGTGCTGCAGAAGTCGGATTGCGATCGCAACAGTTCCAGTCTTGGGCAGCGGTGCCGCTACTCCTGGCCGCTGATATCGAAGAAGGCGTGGGTCAGCGGTTTGCGGGAGCCACTCACTTGCCGCCCCCGATGGCGTTAGCGGCGATCGCTCAGCGTGACCCCCAGCGAGCCCGAAAATACGCGATGCAAATGGGGGCGGTGACGGCTCAAGAAGCGCTCGCGATCGGCCTCAACTGGCTGCTTGCCCCCGTAGTAGACGTTAATAACAACGCTGATAATCCCGTCATTAACGTCCGCGCTTTTGGCGAGACGCCGGAGCAGGTTAGTCAGTTAAGTCAAGCGTTTATTCAGGGCGCGCAGCAGTTTCCGGTATTGACCACGGCCAAGCACTTTCCCGGACATGGCGACACTGCCGTCGATTCGCATTTGCACCTGCCGGAAATTCCCCACGATTTAGCTCGCCTTGACCAAGTGGAACTGGCCCCTTTTCGCGCCGCGATCGCCCAGGGCGTCGATGCCGTGATGACAGCGCATCTGAGCGTCCCCGCCTACGATCCGAAACTTCCCGCCACGCTTTCTCCGGCTATGCTCACTGGACTATTGCGCCGCGATTTGGGCTTTCAGGGACTGGTCGTGACTGACGCACTGATCATGGGCGCCATCGCCCATCGCTACAGTCCCTACGAAGCGGCAGTGCTAGCCTTCGAAGCCGGAGCCGACATGCTCTTGATGCCCAGCGATCCTGAGGGCACGATTCAGGCCGTGGCCGAAGCGTTGCGTACCGGGCGTCTAAAACCCGAGCGTATTAGAGCTTCGATTGCAAGAGTTTGGCACGCCAAGCAAAAGGTCAGCAGCAGCCTAACGACGCCTCCCGAAACCTGCCATGCGTGGGAGCATATTCCCCCGCCCCCCGTACAGCTAGACCAGTTAGCAACTCCACAGGCCAGAGAAACGCTGCAGCAGATTTTGCAGGCCTCAACCACTGTGCAGGGGCACCTAGCGGCGAGTCCGGATGGGGTCGGACAGTCCCTCATCATGGTTGATGATGTCCTGAGTACCGATTGGCTGAGTCCCCAGGCTGCAGCGATCGCCCTTCCCACAGCCCACGGCTATCGCCCCCGTCTGCTAGACGGCCATACCTGCCGTCTGCCGCCGACTGACCTCGACACCAGCCTCCCTACCCTGCTGCAAATTTTTAGTCGCGGCAATCCCTTTCGCGATCGGGCGGGACTCAGCGAGTTTGCCACTCAATGCTTTGCTCACTTGAACGCTCAGAACTGTCTCGTCGGCCTTGCCGTGTATGGCAGTCCCTACGTGCTCGAAGCGTTACTCGCGGCACTTCCCGCCGCGATTCCCTATGGCTTTACTTACAGCCAAACGCCCGAAGGACAAGCCATGCTGCTTGCAAAACTGTTGGCAACGGATACGCTTTCTCCCCGCAGCCGAGCCTTTACCGACTAACGGCTGTGAGGTCCCCGGTTTCTTGATCTCATCCAGATAGCGATGGGAATTCCAGCAGCAACCAGGGAGCTGGTACGATCCCTTTACGCTTGCGATCGCCGTCGCCGACAGCGCTCCGAGCAGTATTTCACCTCATCCCAGCAGTCCGCCCATTTCTTGCGCCAGGTAAACGGTCGCTGGCACACTGGACAAGTTTTGGTGGGCAGATCGGCTTTTGAACGTTGACGCCCCATTGTTTCGCTACCGCTTTACTGTGCTCTCTACTGTCATGATGACGGCAAACGCTATCGCTCGCCGCAATAGTCCCGATAAAGGGGGACCGCATCTAGATTCCGCTGTTCAACTGGTGGGTCGCGATTTAAGCGTGGAGCCCACACTCGCCAGGCTAACCAGCGCGATCGCCATCACCATGCGCACGCTTAGCTGTTCGCCCAAAAGCAGCAGCCCAATACAGGAGGCAACTGCCGGTTCCAGGCTCATTAGCACGCCAAACACCTTCACCGGCAGCTGCCGCAGCGCCGCCATTTCTAGCGAGTAGGGCAGCGCTGATGACAAAACCGCTACCAGGAGTCCCATCAGCAAAATATAAGGATCAAGCAGCTTGGTGCCTTCTATCGCGATGCCGAAAGGCACGATGGCGATCGCCCCCGCCGTCATCGCCATTGCTACTCCCTCCGTACCGGGAAAGACTTTTCCCACCTGCGCCGAAAATACGATGTATCCGGCCCAACAGCACCCCGCAATTAGCGCCAGCAGCACTCCCAATGGGTGCAGCGAAAGTCCGCCAAGGGGGGCCAGCAGGGCCACGCCCGCCGCCGCCATCGCCACCCACAAACCGTCTGCCTTCTTACGGGAATAGGCCAGCGCGACTCCCAGTGGTCCGATAAACTCCAGCGTCACCGCTACGCCAATCGGAATGTAGGCGATCGCGTGATACAGACAAGCATTCATCACGCCCATTGATAGCCCTAACAGCCCTAACAGGCGATACTCTCGCCACGAGTGATGCCGCCACCGCGGTCGAAATAGCACCAGCAAAACCAGCGCGCCCAGCCCCAGTCGCAAGCTCACCATGCCAAACGGGCTCACCTGATCGAACAAACCCTTGGCGATCGCGGCCCCGGAATGAATTGACGCCATTGAGAGAAAGAGCAGCAGAATGGGCGATCGCCCATTCTGTTGAGTCGTCAGTTGCGCCATTCGATCTTGTCCCCATAGAGTGCTGACTTTCGGTACAGTAGCGTAACTCTACCCGCAATACCTAATCGCGCCAGACATACCCAGTATGAGCAACTTTCATAGCTGCTTTAGAAGCGGAGTCCATTGGATCTGCCAAGTTGGAACGTTACCTAGGGGCTGTCATCATTTACGCTCGACTCCTTATACTGAAAGCAGTTCAGCCCCTAGCGGGTTTTGCAGAGCGGGCGCGGTAATGCCTACACCGCAAACATTCTGGATTTAATTGATGACGCGCCCCAGGTGAAGCCTTTCTCACGACAGCAGTGAGTGTTCTCGCTGCCGTGGCAAGAGCGATCGCCCACACCACTAAAATCTTGCAAATTGAACAGCCAATCGCACCACATAAGCCTGAAAAATTTTGCTTAGTGGGGAGAAAATTTGGACAAACTTTCGTCAAAATTCATATCTGCCCTCAATTCAGACCGGATTAAAAGCCTCAAGGTAAGGACTTATAAGATAGCGGTTGCATCTTTGCCAACGGCTGCAGCTTGCCTGTAGAAGCATTCCATTTTGCATCGCGGCTATCTAGCCTACTCTACTCCTGCGGAATCGCTTTCTAGCTAGCGAAAAGCTGTTTTGCCTCAAACCCCTTTTAAGTCCCTTTTCCACGGTTGGGATGTGCTGAATCGCTTAGCCGTGCAGCAGGCTAACAATCAGACTTTTTTATCCAGTCTGATTAATTTTTGAATATCTCCTGGGTGCAGCACCCCTAAAGAGTGCATCTCTGTGAAAATTTGGAGAACTTAAAAGAGCTATTTTATTCACCTTTTAGACATAAAAAATCGCTGTATTTTAGGGTGAAGGTTTAATCTTAGTTATCTATTTAATAGGCAAAACGCGTTCAAGATTGGCCACATTCCGGCTAATTTTGAACGTCTCGGCCCTAAGCTTTACTGTATTAATTCAATTTATTAGAAGCAGAAAATCTTATGAATAGATTCCACGCCATTGCTTTTCGACCACTTCGTCATGTGCTTTATTTTTGCCTCAGCCTGTTCCTTATCGTAGGGCTCAATTGCCTGCCGCTGATCAGTGCTCCGATCCAGGCGGCGCCGAGCGCGACGGCTTTATCGCCCCTGTCTACTCAAGGGTCACGCATTGTCGATAGCCAAGGGCAAACAGTGCTGCTGCGAGGTGCCAACTGGTTTGGCATGGAAACGGAAACCCATACACCCCACGGTCTCTGGGCTAGAGACTACAAGGAGATGCTGCAGCAGATTCGGGCTCTAGGCTACAACACGATTCGCCTACCCTTTTCGGTCCAGGCGCTGCGCTCTCAAAATATTTCCGGCGTCGATTTCAACAATGGCAGTAATCGTGACCTGCAGGGCAAAACTCCACTGGAAGTGATGGACCTGGTTATTCAAGAAGCCGAACGTCAGGGCTTATGGATTTTGCTCGACAGCCATCGACTGAACGATTACCGCATTCCCCAACTTTGGTATGGCGATGGTTTTACCGAAGCTGACTGGATTGGCACGTGGGAACTGCTGGCTCGGCGCTATCGTAACCAGGCCAACGTGATTGGAGCCGACCTAAAGAATGAGCCCCACGGTTCTGCAAGCTGGGGGACAGGCGATCTCTCTACTGACTGGCGACTCGCCGCCGAACGAGCCGGTAACGCCATCCAAGCGATCAATCCTGACTGGTTGATTGTGGTCGAGGGGGTGCAAAACAATGTCCCGGGACAACAGCTCGACCACTGGTGGGGAGGCAATTTGGAAGGCGTCAGAAATCATCCTGTGCGCCTGTCGCAGCCTAATAAGCTGGTCTACTCACCCCATGAATATGGCGCTGGTGTACACAACCAGCCCTGGTTTAATGAACCCAGCTTTCCACAAAATCTTTTGACCCGATGGCAAATTGGCTTCCACTACATTGCCGATGAGAATATTGCTCCCATTTTGATCGGAGAATTTGGTGGACGGCAGGTGGACGCCACCTCTAAAGAAGGTATTTGGCAGCGGCAACTGGTGGATTTTATCGGCCAGAA
>JBCCNE010000274.1:0-6610 GCA_039026015.1 Cyanobacteria bacterium P01_C01_bin.70
GCGATAAGTTTTATTAACTTGTTTCGCTCAAGTAGAAATACCTAAACGCTCCGCTTCACAGGGATCTGACGTATTTTCGAAAAAATCCACGAAAACTTAACATGGCGTTTTGCCGCAGCGAAATTTTTCATCTGCGGATTGCCAATTGGAATCTTCGTGTTAACGTACGATTCGTCAAAAGGAACCAAGGGGTTGCGCCAATGCAGGCGTGATGGCTGTTGACCGATCTGGGACTCATTCGAGACTCTGACTAGTCTTCTAGGTCTTCTTCCAAGGAGGCTACATCGCGTTTCTGTTATGTCGAGTTTTGTAAGACAAATATGATTCCAACTTTGTGTCGTAGCCTGGCTGTGGCTGTGTGTGTGGCTAGCGTGCCGTTGACTGTCCACGCTGGGCAAGCTGAAGAGACTACTCGTGTGAAACTGCAGGAACATGAGGCTGATGCAGTCGATCAGCTCCAGCGAGCTCAATCAAATGCCGCCATAGAGACTCTTGAGCAATCTGACATCGTTCTTTCTAGCGCTGCTGAATCGACTGTTGATCCAGAATTCGCCTCATCGGTTGATGAGTTGGTTGAAATGCAGGTTTATGAAGTTGTTGAGCCTGCTGATGAAGGGGATTTTGAAGCTGTAGATATCGCTGTTGAAGGATATGACGCCGCCGCTGCTAGGGAAGTTCCCAGCGATCGCGAAACCGTCCTTTCGGAAGCAACCTTGCCAGAGCTGTCAGACAGCTTTCGCATTACGAATCACATCTTAGATGATGAGCGGATTGCCATTTTCTACATTGATGACATGCCGGTGCTGACCTTTGTTGACCAGTCGGCGACCAGCGCTAAAGACGTTACGGCTGAGGCTGATGATGATTTGTTGTTGCGAGCTGAGGCCGTCGCTCGACAAATTGACGAGTTTTATCGAGCCGAAGGCGACCCCGACACCATTCTTGTGAACTGGGAAGCTGAGTCTGAAGCCTACGTGGTAATGCTAGATAGTGAGCCTTTGGTCACCATTGATGATGCCACGCGCTACTTCAACACGACCGAGCGCCACTACACCGATGCGCTACATGCAACCAATCGGCTGCGAGTATTAATGGGCGGTGCTGACGACTTGACTGAGATTGAAGGGGCTCCGGAGCCGGACCCTGTAGCGGTGTCCGATTGGGGGGTGGCTTCAACATTTAGTGGCCAAGCTTCTTGGTATGGCCCTGGCTTTAACGGTAGACAAACTGCCAGCGGCGAGACCTTTAACCAAAATGCCATGACGGCGGCTCACCGAACATTACCCTTTGGCACTCGGGTGCGGGTAACCAATGTCAGCAACAGCCGCTATGTGATCGTTCGCATTAATGATCGCGGCCCATTTTCTCACGGTCGAGTCATTGACCTTTCTGCCGGGGCGGCGCGGGAAATTGGGTTGGATATCGCTGGCGTCGGCGCCGTGCGCGTTGAGGTGCTGACTGACTAAGTTCAGATTTGCAGCGATTTAAGGGCTAAGTTACCTACCGGTTTTCCTTCGGCAGTTGATCCAGGCTATTGAAGAGTTTTGGGTGACTGGCCTGATGGGGGCATTGGCGTTAACCGAAAGCGCTGTATTTCGCATTCTGCTTGGCCAATACAAACGGCTGCTATCGCCCCATCACTGGGTTGCCAAAGCTCGACTTGCCAGTCTTCATTGGGCTCGTCAGGCACTTGGGCCGGACAAATGAGGTGTGAAGTCGGTGCTAAAGCCACCTGCACCCGCTTGATAGGATAGCTGAGTCCTAAACCGATCGCTTTTAGGTGCGCTTCCTTAAGCGTCCAGTAGCGCAAGAATTGCGCCAGACGTGCCTCTGATGCTGCCGGTAATTGTGCTTGTTCCTCAACCGTTAAACAGCGCTGGATAAGAGCTGACAGGCGGCGACGGGGCTGCAAAACTTCAACATCGACTCCAATCAGCGCCTTGTGGCTAAATCCGAACACCATCCAATCGCCGCTGTGAGCGACATTAAACCGCAGGGATAAAGGCTCTTGGGTCAGATAGGGCTTGCCATGATGGCCATAGGCTAGCTGCAGTGATGTCGGCAATTGGTTGAGGTAGCTGGCTAACAGATACCGCAGCCCCCCCCGACTATAGATGAAACGATCGCGGTCGGTCTCCCGGCGATAGTTGGACCAACGCTGTCGCTCCTCTTTAGACAGCCATGCCAGCCAGTGCGACCGGACATCACTAGCGGCTGAACACTGGAGCTGCCATACATGGGCGACATTAGCCTGGGGTAGCCCTAGCGATAACGGAACAGTTAGATTCATGGGGCTTTAACTGATGATAATGCCGACGCCATGGTGGTCGATCATCCCACAGGTCCTGTCGCTCTGACACTACCAGTTCGGTCAAGTTCATATTGCCTTTGGGTTCTTACTGGAAATAACTCTCCAAAACTGGGAGAGTTATTTTCGAATTTGCCCCCCGCGCTGAATTTTGGGGCAGGGGATGTAGAGCTACCCTTCGAGAAGCAGTTTTTCCAGAGCTCTCTCCGTCGGGTGGACCAAGCTCCGCCGTCATAACATCACCGATTTCGTCTAGAGAGTCTTATCTCTTGTTCAAGGAAAAATAAAGATGCACGGAAGATTGTCACTATCCAGCAATTTCAGGCTGATAGATGCAATTTTGGGCTGACAGAATGATATTTTGTTATTCGGCGCTGTCTAGATAAGTGCTGAGGGCATATTGAATACGACACTCTCGAACAGCGATCGCCGATCTGTATGCACAGCCCTTTACGGTCTGCTTCAAACTTCTACCACGGCATACTTCATCGCGTTGCGCGGTTGGGGGTTAGCTCCCGCTGGTCCCGTCGCGATCAGCTAGAATTCACGTCCTGATACGATTCGCCTATGTTTAACGCACTTGCATGGCTGCCGTTGGCTTCGACTGTGGTGATTGCACCGCCTCCTCAGGTAGCCCCCGTTGTTGCTGCGGTTCCCGCGATTGAGGGAGAAGCACTTCCCCGCATTCCTAACGAGTTCACGCTGTATCACGAAGTTCGCCCACTGCCGGGGGAACTGAATGATGTTCCCGTTTTCAACAGCAACAGCCCCGAACTCATTCAGCAAGATGGGATTTTGCTTTCTACCTTTCCCGGCGATCAGATGGCCAACCGTGAGGCGCATTTAGATTTCGCCTTTGACGGCAGCTTTGACTTTTTTGCCCATCACGTGGCCCGCGGGGTCGCCAACGATGACCGTCGCACCCTATTTATGGGAGGGATTATTTACAATCCTAACCCCGAGTCCATTACTCTCGAAATTGGCCAGGGCGTCAGTTATCTCAGTCAACAAGCCCCCTTTCACAGCCTGCCGGCACTGCGGCTAAATCCCGATGGCTCTGTGTTTGCCGGGCCGGGCAGCCGCATGGTGACCGACGTTTTGCAGCGGCGGCGGCAATCGCAATGGCCGCGCCAGGTGGTGATTCCTCCCGAACAGGCTTATTTGCTGATTAATGCGCCAATTCCTTTACGGCGGCTGCCGTTTGAGACAGATGCTACCCTGCCGCCGGGATCAGTCCTGCCGGGGACACCAAGTACGTTTGGCAGCCCCCCCATCGCCTCTGTGATTCCTCCGGGCAGTAATCTGCCTCTACCCAGTAATGGGCGATCGCTCTTACTACAGCTATCGAGTAGTGGTCCCGTATATGCGGCCACGTTAGCGATGTATGCTCCCCGCAACCAGGATGGGGATGAGCGGGCACCCACGCTGCAGGAATGGCTGCGGCTGCTGGTCGACGGCGATCTGTCTGGACCCCGCGACATTCCCCCCACCGATCCAGAAGAATATGCCAAAAGTGATGGTTCTGGCCGCTTTTATTATGGTCGAGTTGCTGGCGTCGCCCAGGGGTCTCGCTGGGAAGCGCTCGCCGTAGACGAGCCCGAAGCTTCGCAGCTGACGATTCCGGCGGTGGGTGAAGCGCTCTCCTATGTTATTAGCACGGTCGATTACAACACCTTTGGCACTGAGCAGATTCAGAGTGCGCCGATGCTGGCACGCTATTCCGATACGGCCTATCGAGCCCATGGCAACTACGGCGTGCATTACAAAGTCAGCTTGCCACTGTATAACAATACCGATCGCGAGCAGCGCGTTATCTTGCGACTGCAAACGCCGCTGCAAGATGAAACTCTGAAGCAGGGGCTGCGGTTTTTGCGCAATCCGGTTGATCGAATCTTTTTCCGGGGCACGGTGCGGATTCAGTATGCTAATGCGGAAGGACAGCAGCGCCTGCGCTATGTTCATGTAGTGCAGCATCAGGGAGAAGAAGGGGAGCCGATCCTACGATTGTCGCTGCCGCCGGGTTCGCAGCAAGATGTTGTGGTAGAGCTGATTTATCCGCCCGATGCTACGCCCCCTCAGGTGTTGACGATTACGACTCTGGGTACCGCCAGTGCCCGCAATGCCGTACCCGACACTGTGGATGTGCCACCGGCGACAGAGGCGTCTCGTGAAGCCGACCAGCCAGCCGGTACGGCATTGGAAATTCCGACTGTGCCAGAGGCCGAGCTGCTTGATGCCATGCCCACGGTTGAGGATCGCGAAGCTTTGATTGAAGAGACTGCTACTGAAGGCAATTCGACCTCAATGGAGCAGTTTGGGGTGGATTAAGAGCAGCTTCTCCCAAAGAGAAAATGCGACTATCGCGTGAGGTGAGGGTCCCGCTCCCCTGAGCGTCACTTCATGTATGGGTGGCTTCGGTAGCGATCGAGGCTGTGGAGATAGGCTGTTGACAAGGTGATTTTAGGGCAAGCCTTGATGACGCGATCGCATCACTGCCAAAGATAAACCGTGAGAGGTGCAGCGGCGTGATTTTGGATGAGCCGTTATGGCTGCTGCTTGCCCTCAAGCCGCCAAAAGGTCACTTAGCAGGGAGCAAAACGGCATTAGTTCATAACAGCCGTTAGAGCGAGCTTATAAGACCGTCTTAAAGAGCCGTCGGAACCAGGCTGGCAAGGCATTTGAGCAGCCTTCTACATACTTTGCCAAAAGTGTGAAGACCATAAGGCTACTGACGTTCCCGACGTTTGTAAATCAACCCTTAGACGAGTCTTGTTAAGATTTGCGCCATGTATTTTAAGAAATCCCTAGATATTGCGTGCCTGAGCGAATTTTTGCGGCATTGTCGGAAACGATAAACGGCCTTGGCATACTGCTGACGCTAACTGGCCTAGCTGAAAACATCGCTGTCTACTGATCGCGGATACATGTCTCCACCCTCGGAACTTTCGTCTTTACAGACGCTCTCCCGTCGTAGTGTTCTCAAACTGTTTGGATTCGGTACATTAGCCACTGGTGTTGGCTATTCCCGCTTTAGCAAACCACAGCCCACCATTCACCAACAGGACGCGATCGCCCTGCCCCGACAGCCTGGTCGTTCTCTCAGCGCCGTCGTCATTGGTGGCGGCTTGGCTGGATTGGCAGCGGCCTACGAGTTGAGCCAGCGCGGCGTGGCCGTGACCTTATTGGAGCGTTCGCCCCAACTCGGCGGTAAAATCGCCAGCTGGCCCATTCAGGTCGGCGACGACCACTTCATGATGGAGCATGGCTTCCACGGCTTTTTTCCGCAGTATTACAACCTGTTTGGCCTCGTCGAAGAGCTAAAAATTCGGCAGAATTTCAAGTCGCTGGACTACTATTCCGTGGTCTATAAGAACGGCTATCGGCCCGAAGTTTTTCGGCCCAGCCATTCGGCCTTTCCCTGGAATGTGGTCGATTTAGCCGTCAACTCTCCTAACCGACTGAAATGGGGTATCAACTTAACTAAGCTTAAGCATTTAGAGGTTTTTCGAGAAATTACGGGCTTTCGTGCCCCTCAAAGCTTTAACCGTCTCGATCAGCTGTCCGTTGCTGAATGGGTTCAGGAAGATTTTCCCCAGGGCCTATACGACCTCTATTTCCTGCCTTTTGCCAAATCGAGCCTTAATGCGCCAGATATGATGAGTGCCGGAGAGCTGATGCAGTTCTTCCACTTCTACTTTTTTGGCAATCCCGAAGGCTTGGCTTTTAACGGCACCTGTCAGGATATGGGCCGTAGTCTGGTTGACCCGATCGTCGCCGCGATTGAGGCCAACGGTGGCAAGGTCGTAACTGGTGCCACAGTGAGTCAGCTTGGCTGGCAAGCTGGGAAGATTAGTCGGGTCACTTATCATCAGGGGGCCGTCGCCGAACAGCCAGTGCCGTTTTGGGTGCAGCGCAATCCGCTGCTGAGCACTGACGAGATCGAGTATTTTGGCGCCGGCGATCGCGTCTTTAGCCATCAACCCGGCACCAACGCTGCCCTGTCTCTTACCTGCACCCACCAGGGCTGCACGGTGCAGAAAACGGTACAAAGTACGGCTGATGGTAGTTACGCCTGTCCCTGCCACGGGGCGATGTACGCTGACAGCGGCCAAGTGCTGGGAGGTCCGGCCCGCGACAATCTGACCCGCTATCGAGTAGTTGATCGCCAGGGCGACCAAATTCAGCTTTTGGCCTTAGCAACGGGAGCAGTCGGGGCGATCGCCGAAGCGCTGGAGGCCGACTACTACGTTCTTGCCGCCGATATTCCCGGCATCAAACACCTCATATCGCTCTCAGAAGGAC
>JBCCNE010000275.1:0-6610 GCA_039026015.1 Cyanobacteria bacterium P01_C01_bin.70
CGCTTTGCCGCTTTTGGGATGTGAACCATAACAGATGAGGCTGCTCAGGCTATCCGTAACCGCTGAACATCCTGAATGGGCGGGGCGCCAAACATGCGAGAGTATTCGCGGCTGAACTGCGAAGGGCTTTCGTATCCCACCTGATAGGCGGCGTGGGTGGCGTCGGCGTCCTCGGTCAGCATCAGGCGACGCGCTTCGACTAGTCTTAGGTGTTTTTGATACTGCAGTGGACTCATTGAAGTGACCGTCTTGAAATGGCGATGAAACGAGGAGACAGACATATTGGCTCGCTCTGCTAACTCCTCGATCCGTAGCGATTGAGCAAAGTCAGACTTAATCATTTTGATCACCTCAGCAACGCGCTGCATGGTGCTGCCGGATGTAGCAATCTGACGAACCCACTTGCCTTGCTCACCGGTCAGCAGACGGTAGTAGATTTCGCGAATGATGATCGGCGCTAGAAAGGGAATATCGTGCGGCGTATCCAAAAGCTGAGTCAGTCTGAGGGCACAGTCTAGCAGCGGCAAATCGACATCACTGGCAAATAGACCTCTGGTGGTACTTTCGGCGGTGCTGCCTTGGGAACTCGCCTCGGCTTGGATTTGGTCCAAAATATCGTAAAGCTGCAGAGGGGACAGTTCCAGCAGAAAGCACAGGTATGGCTTTTCTGAAGATCCCTCAATAACGGAGCCTCTAACCGCTAAATCGACGGAGACCACAATATATTGGCCCGCTCCGTAGCAATAAGTATGCTCACCTAGCATTAACTCTTTCTTGCCCTGAACAACCACGGCAACGGCGGGTTCGTAAACGCTGCAGATGTCTGTGGAGGCGTCATCCCGTATGAGATTCAGCTGGGCGATCGCCGTTGGGTGAGCCCCGTTGCCCTTGCCCTTGGTATGCCGAGCAATTCGTTCAGCCAGTTCCGCACAGCGGCTGGCGATACCTGCTTTGGCATCGTGTGGCGTCATCGCGTTGTGGCGGATGGTTTCAGTTCCCATGCTTGACCTCAGCGACCTAATTTGTTCATCAGCCTATCGCAAAGAACTGCCTCCCGGTGGTGATTGAAGTTGAGAGAATTAGGCAAGCATCTGACAGCTTTGGATATTCAGTGCGCCCTTCTTGCTGCCTAAGATGAATCTACGTTAGGCGCGGATTGCAAGAATAAGGCAACCATATACCGGAGTTAGCTAAAAATAAGCGCTTGCGTTTTGCAGGCTGAAAGTTGCCCTCCTCACGATGTCTTAAAAGCGTGCTCTGTAGTCTCAATTTCTTTTGAGAAAAACGCTCTTTCAAATCTTATTTAGCAGCAGAAGGCTGCGTAATAGAAAAACTTTGAAGGATAGAAAGATGAATTTATCAACTCAAAAAACTGCCATTGTTACCGGTGCCTCACGAGGTATTGGCGCGGCGATCGCCAAACGGCTCTCATCAGACGGATTTGCTGTAGTAGTCAACTATGCCCACAGTCAGGAACCAGCCGAAGTGGTGGTGCAGGCAATTCGTGATCAAGAGGGAGAGGCGATCGCCGTGCCCGGGGATGTTTCTAAAGCCCAAGATGTGGAATCACTGTTCGATTGGGCTGACAAAACCTATGGCGGTGTCGATGTGTTGGTCAATAACGCGGGCGTTATTGCTCCCCAACCCACTAGCATCGCCGACACAGACGACGAGCTATACGACCAGATTTTCGATGTCAATACTCGCGGCACATTTCTCACTTTGCGACAGGCGGCTCGACGCTTACGCAATGACGGTCATATTGTGAATCTTTCAACCAGTGTAATTGGTCTAGCTATGCCGGGTTACGCCATCTATGCTGGGTCAAAAATTGCGGTAGAAATGTTCACCAATATTATGGCCAAGGAACTGCGGGGACGAAATATTACCGTCAATGCGATCGCTCCAGGACCAACAGCAACGGACTTATTTTTCCAAGGTAAATCCGACGAATCAATTGAAAATCTTGCTCACAAAGCTCCCCTAGAGCGCTTGGGGAAACCCGATGATATTGCTAGCGCAGTGGCATTTTTAGTCGGTCCCGAGGGCGGTTGGGTGAATGGTCAAACTCTCCGAGTCAACGGCGGTATTGTGTAATCTCAAAAATTCTTAAATACGCGATTTAGAAAAATGCAAATGCCTCAAAAGCTAAATCCTGTAAGCAGCACTAAACCGGTTTATCGAGACGTGAGTTTGCTGATTGTTGTCAGTGTCACGCTGATGGAAATTTTAGGCACCATGAGCATCAATCCTGTCCTACCGGGAATCGCTCGTGAATTTAATCTGTCGGCCCAGCAGATTGGTTGGGTCACGACCGCGTTTGTTATCCCCATTGCCATTGGCGGACCAATATGTGGGGTCCTGGCCGATCGCTTTGGTCGCAAAACGATTCTAGTTCCCTCACTGTTTCTGTTTGCGATCGCGGGAGTTGCCTGCGCCTTCGCTCCCAATTTTCAAATTCTGTTGGCGTGGCGGTTTTTGCAGGGGGTTGGGGCCGCGAGTTTAGAGGCCCTGCCATTGGCACTACTTGGCGACCTCTACACAGGGAAGCAGTTAACCGCTGCGGTGGGATTTAATGCCAGCGCGATTGGGCTAAGTTTAGCCGTGTATCCCCTGCTAGGCGGTGGATTGGCATCAATGGGGTGGCGTAATGCCTTTGCCTTGCCCCTTGTCGCCTGTCTCGTGGGGATTTGGCTATGGCGATCGCTGCGCCTGCCCTCTCAACACCACTATTCCGATTTCAATTTTCAAATTTATTTGAGAGGCATTTGGAACAGCATTCGCCGTGGTCGAGTCATCAAGCTTTTATTGATCGTAGTCACGCTTTTTGTGCTCCTATTTGGAGCTTACTTGACTTATATTCCCACCGTGGCAGCGTCCCTCGGCGCTTCTGAAATTGAGATTGGCATCCTGTTAGCAAGTATGGCTGTATTTTTTGCCTTTACTTCATCGCAATTGGGATGGTTGACGCGATCGCTTTCTGAACTGAATTTAATCAAAATCGCCTTCGCAATCTACACATTGGCATTGGTTATTACACCGGCAATTGATCATATCTGGATCTTGTTAATTCCCAGCGTTCTGTTTGGCGTTGCACACGGCATTGTCTATCCCACCACCCAAGCGCTGCTGGCGGAATTAGCGCCCGACCACAATCGAGCCGGGTTTATGGCTGTGGTGGCAATTGCCATACCTTTGGGACAAGCGATCGGTCCAGTATTGGGAGGATTGGCCTTCGGTGCCTGGGAAATTAGAGGCGTCTTTTATGCCGGTATGTTTTTGGCGATTGCCACTTTGGTTTCACTTAACTACTTGATGCCGCGTAGACGCTAATCACACAGCATCGCTAAATCAAATTATCTCGAAAAAATACCGGCAAATGGGTGCAAAAGCAAATTCAGAATTACTGATTTCCACAAGAATAAAGTCATGAAAAACAAAGTCACAAAAATAGCCATTGCGGCAATATCCGGACTCTTGATAACCACGACAACGGCTGCCCAAACAGATTTGCAGTGGACAGAGGCGTCGCCCCTCCCCGCCGAAAGACAAGAAATTTATGCCGATGTCAGAAACGACAGAATCTACACCCTTGGCGGCCTGTTTGAAGGTGCACAGAATGTTGCCGATAATTTTCTGGAATACGATGCTACTCAAGACGCGTGGACTGAGCTGAGCCCCCTACCAGAAGCGCGGCATCATATTGCTGTCGCTGTGGTTGAAGACAGGCTTTATGGCATCGGCGGTTTCGTGGGAGGATTTCCCAACTGGGAAGCCCAAAGCAGCGTATTTGTTTACGACTTTAATACTGAAGAATGGGCCGAGAGTACCCCTTTGCCGCAACCGCGCGGTGAGCATACGGCGGTGGTCATCGATGGAAAAATTTATGTGGTTGGCGGGCGCTTTAAAGGAACGCCTGATGCGGCCAACTTTAACGACCACTTCGATACGGCTAGCGTATTAGTTTTTGACCCAGTCACGGCAGTCTGGTCGTCCGCTCCGGCTATTCCTACCGCCCGCAATAGCCACGCGGCGGCGGTGATTGACGGCAAAATGTATGTGGTCGGCGGACGCCAGTTTACCGAACAACCGAATGGCGACTATGCCAGCGTTAATGTCGCCAGTCTTGAAGTATACGACCCGAAAGCAGAAAGCTGGGAAACCCTCGCCCCGCTTCCCCAAGCCGCTGGGGGCATAACTGCTGCCGCTGTCGATGGCAAGCTGTATGTCTTTGGCGGTGAACAATGGGTTCCCGAACAAGCGGTGATTGCTGAAGCCTGGGTTTACGATCCGGCGGTAGACCAATGGACTTCAGTGCCCGATATGCCAACGCCACGTCACGGCATTGCCGCAGGGGCGATTGGTAACCAAATTTACGTAGTTGGTGGAGCAACCGAACCGGGAGCCGGTGCCGTCAATACACATGAGTCTCTCCTAGTGCGCTGAGCGCGGCGCCGGAGTAACCCTGCCTACGCTAACGACAAAGCGGTGATTGACGGGTTAATCCGATATGTAGCGAAAGAGCTAGGTGAAAGACCAGTTAGGGCAAACGTTTCAGCACCTGGCGCGATCGCCTCTTTCCTCGCTGAAGGCCATCGCTGGGTTCATGGCCAGAGCATCGCAGTCTCCGGTGACCGGTTTCTTTAATTCCGATCAGTTTCAACACCAAAGCAAAGCATTATGTCAAAAGTGGAAAACAAAGTGATTGCAATTACGGGCGCGAGCAGCGGTATTGGAGCCGCTAGCGCCCAGCTACTTGCCCAGAACGGGGCAAAGGTGGTTTTAGGAGCAAGGCGAATCCAACCGCTAGAAGCGATTGTTGAAGCCATTCGCAGGCAGGGCGGGACAGCCGAATACAAGGCTGTGGACGTTGCCAACCGTGACGATATGCAAGCGTTCATTCTCTTCGCCAAGGAGCGGTTTGGGCGCGTTGATGTGATTTTTAATAATGCCGGTGTGATGCCGCTGTCACCTCTGAATGCCTTGAAGGTTGACGAATGGGACACCATGATTGATGTCAATATTCGGGGTGTGCTCAATGGCATTGCGGCGGGCTTACCCATCATGGAGGCGCAGGGCGGTGGGCAGTTCATTAATACGGCATCCATTGGCGCTCATGTGGTCGTCCCAACGGGAGCCGTTTACTGCGCTACGAAATATGCGGTTTGGGCCATCTCTGAGGGACTGCGCCAAGAATCGCAAAACATTCGTGTCACTACGATCTCTCCGGGCGTCGTTGAGACGGAACTGGGCTCAGACATTACAGATGAGTCAGCGAAGGGCGCTTTGCAGGAATTTCGCAAAATTTCACTCAGCCCAGATGCGATCGCTAGAGCTGTTTTGTACGCCGCATCCCAACCTGATGATGTTGACGTGAATGAAATTATTGTCCGACCAACGGCCAGCGCGTTTTGAAGCGAAGCAGTCAAAGCATAAGACCGTTACCGCTACCCAAACAGGACATTATCGTGATGAAACAATCGCATTTTTTGGCGGTTATGCCGCTTATGCTCACGGTAAGCTGTAGCGTCTTGGGACAAACTTCTGTTCAAAATAAAATACCGACGCCAAGTAAAAAGGCCATTGTCGAGGAGAGCTTTCAGCAATGGCAAGATGGCACCGGCTCTCCTTTCGAGCTTTTGTCAGCGGATATGCGCTGGACGATTAGTGGCTTTAATACCTACGCTGGCACTTACACACGCGAGCCTTTTGAAGCAGAGCTGATTGCGCCTTTTAATGCTCGCATTGAAGAGCCTTTAAGACCAACGCAGTGGCAAGTTTATGAAGATGGTGACGTTGTTATTATTCATTTTGACGCTGAAACAACTCTAATTAATGGCGAACAGTATAGGAACAGCTATGCTTGGTTTTTTACTTTTGAAGGTGAAGAAGTAACGGAGATTACTGCGTTCTTGGACATGCCGACTTTTGAACAAGTTCTAGAGATAGAAGTTGAATAACAATGAACGAAACTAAGCTTTATCTGTCTTCAATAATCATGCTGCTGCTATGAAGACTGACAATTGCGATCAGCGGTTACTATACCCCTCCAATCAGCATCAGCATTTCCTTTCTATCCGCTGCATCAATATGTTATGCGGCAATATTTTTTCTACATTACGGTTTAAATATATCCACAAAATACCGCTCACAGTAAGTCAAGCTTCATTAAATTACAGTCAAGACTTTGGGACGACTTACAAATAACGCCTATCGGAATATTGATTAAGTGTTCTCCTTAAAATTGGCACATAAACTACAAAAAAGCCAAGTAATGATAATGAAAAATATATCGCTGCAAGCAGTACATTCGAGAAGAACAGGACTATAGATGGAATAATACTAACTGCTAAAGCGAAACAAATGAAAAGCGTCCTAAAAGTCAAACGATAAGATATAACAAACCTTGATTCTTCTTTTCCTATATTGAACTTGAATACGTTTGAATCTTTCGATTCGTTTAATTCTTTTCTAATCTCTTTTTCATAGGCTTGCAGATTATGAATAAAGTACCATGCATACGCTTGCTTAAATAGATTTTGTAGCCCAATAATTCCTAGGATTGCAAGTAAGCTCAAAAAACCTAAAAATAAGACAAGGCTGGCGTTAA
>JBCCNE010000276.1:0-6602 GCA_039026015.1 Cyanobacteria bacterium P01_C01_bin.70
GACTCCCGGCGGTCAGCATCACTCCACCGCCAAAGGCTGCTGCCGTTTTTAGAAATTTACGTCGGCCCAGTCTCCTTTTCTTCTGAGACCTCTGGATTTCAAGCAGTTCATCGATGGGAACTCCACGAAGATTCGCCAGAGTTGCAGACCGCAGGGCGCGAGAAAATAAGCTAAACAAAGGAGTTCGTCCCATATCGTGTAGATTCCGCCATGGAGTATCAAAATAAACTTACCTGAATTTCCGATGTCGTACGATAAGGGCCGACGATTGCGAGTATCCTTGGCATCCCCATCAGGATCTTTCGCTCCGGCCGCTACATCGCATTCGACTGCAATCGCTACGTGCTCATTTGTCATCCTCCGATCGCCCATGGCCATACATAAATTGCGAGCGTTCCCCCAAATCTTGACCAACTCTCCATAGATGCATTCCTAACTTGAGTTGATCGGTTTCCCAAGTATTCAACGCCTCAAGAACATTGTGATTCCGAACTGCCAAAGCGTCGGCAAGCGCGATCGCATTCGCCGCTCCCTTAGAGACACTGGCTGCTGTATGTGGGCGGGGAACAAAGGCGGCATCACCCACCAAAGCAATGCGATCTAACGCCATCTGGGGAACACCCAGATCTAAAATTGCCTGGACAAACGGCTCCTTCGTGGCCGCCACCAGCTTCTGAAAAGGGGGGGCAAGAACCTTATTGGCATAGGAACGCATTTCCTGTTCCACCTCTGGAGCCATCATGCCGGGAGGAATGGAATAGTCGCGGCGTTGACCGTTCTGATCAGTCAGAATGCCCGGTAGTTCTGTTGTTTCGTCATAGTTGACGTACCAGACCCAGTTGAAGCGACGCTTTCCTGGCACTAGCGATTCATCTTCTCCAGGAATCACATATTGCAGAATATGTGAGTTGGGAAATTGATAGAACACAAATCGCTCAGTCATCAGGGCTGCCGTTTCTGGATCGAGATCCGTCTCGTTCACTAATCCGCGATAGGCAACGTAGCCTGCATAGCGAGGCTCATAAGTCGGCAACAGCAATCGACGAACGGTTGAATTTGCGCCATCCGCACCAATCAATAAATTACCAGTATCGGAAGTCCCATCGGCAAAGATGGCAGTTGCCTGTTGCTCATTTTGCTGAATGTTTACCAGATTCTTGCCCTGATGATAATGCTCAGTTGGAAAGTGTCGCGCCATACTGCCATAGAGCAAATTCCAGGAGGTCAGGGTCTGACGCATGGGCATGCGATGGGCAATACTGCCATCGCGCTTCAGATAATATCTCTCGTGCGCTACCACTCCCAAAGGCACATCGTGGGCAACTCCTGCCCGCTGAAACGCTTCTATGACATCGGGTTGCAGCACAACCCCACCGCCACGACTGTCCAAAGCGTGGGGCGATCGTTCATAAATATCTACCGGCCAGCCAATCGATCGCAACAAAATACCGGCAAATAATCCACCTAGCGAGCCGCCAATGACGATGGCATGATTCTGTGTAGCGTTCATGCGACTTCTCCTTGATGTGTGTATTAGGAGCCCTGTCACTTTTTTGCAAGCTTGTTCGTCAACCCTCAAAGTTTCTAGCAATTTATAAGGGCTGTGATTTTTTCTTTTAGAAAATGACGGGCTCCTGAAATAGTTGAACCTCAGCTAGGGGCTGTCATCATTTAACGCTTGAATCCTTATGCTGAAGGCACTTCAGCCCCTAGCGGGTTTTGCAGAGCGGGCGCGGTAATGCCTATGCAGCAAACATTCTGGATTTAATTGATGCGCGCCCTAGTAGAACTGACGCATTAGCCCCCTTTATCCCCTGAATTCTGGGGAATGTTAAATCCAATCGCCCCCAAATTTTGGAGCTGGGGGGCATCATTGGATTCAACTGCGTTAGTTCTGGCCAGATAAACTCAGGCAGTAGTCAACTCCCGAACCGCCTTTTGTAGAGCCGCGAGCAAGACCTCGACGGGTTGGGCACCCGACACAACTTCTTTGCCAATGCGAATGTGAGGTACCCCGTGAATTCCCTGAGCGATCGCTCGCCGCTCTAGCTCTTGAACTTCTTGCGTGCCTGCATCAGACAATAGAAATGCTTTTGCTGTTTCGGCATCGATCCCCACATCCGCCGCCAGATCAGTTAAAACATCAATCTCAACAATATTCTGTCCTTCGGTGAAATATGCCTTCAGAATGCGTTCTGCCATTGGGGTCGCTTTGCCCTGCTGTGCAGCAAACCAGGTTAAGCGGTGTGCTTTCAGTGTGTTGGGCGTGATCGTCATTAGGTCGTAGCGAAACTCGACACCATCACCTTGCGTTGCTTGAGTTGTTTGTGCATCCAACTGCTGCGAATATTGCCAACTGCCAAACTTATTGGAACGGTAGGTTTTACGGTCCATTCCCATTTCTGGCATCTCTGGATTCAGCTCAAACGGGTACCAAACCCGCTGAATTTCAATTTCAGAATCGAGTTGGGCAATTGCCTGATTCAGTCGAGTTTCTGCCACCAAACACCACGGACAAATAAAATCTGATGTGATCGCGATTGTGAGCGTCATAGCGATGGCCTCCAATTCAAGACTCTTTCACCATAGCTTCACTTATAGGTGATGTTAATATAGCTACTGAGCAAATGACTTTTGCAAATCACGCAAAAATAAGCTCGAATATGAATCAGTTTGCGGCGATGAAAGCTTTTGCCAAGGTGGTCGAAACGGGTGGTTTTTCTGAAGCCGCTCGACAGCTAGGAGTTGCTGTTTCTTCGGTTACTCGTCAGGTGAATGCGCTAGAAAACTCGTTGCGCACTCAATTACTCAACCGCTCTACTCGCAGCGTGACGCTCACTCCTCGAGGGCGCAAATACTACGATAAAGTGGTGCAAATTCTTCAGGATGTAGAAGCTGCTAACTTGTCAGTGGCAGAGCAGGATGAAATACCTAGAGGACTAGTGAGGGTGAGTTTACCCGTGACCTTTGGAAGACTTCATGTTACACCCATCATTCGAGATTTTTTACTGCAATATCCTGAAATACAGCTTGATCTGAAGCTGAGTGATGCATTATCGAATCTCGTTGAAGAAGAACTTGATGTCGTGATTCGATTGGGAAATCTAGAACGCTCTGGTCCCACTTGGCTAGTTCGCAAACTCACTGCATATCAGCGTAAAGTTTGTGGCAGTCCCACCTATTTTCAAAAGCACGGTAGACCAAATCATCCCGATGAGCTGGCCCATCACAATTGCTTACGCTTTAGCTACTCCACAGGATATGAAGTTTGGCGATTTAAGAGAGACAAAGAGATCTGTGATGTTAAGGTGAATGGCTCGCTGGTTGCTAATAATTCAGAAGTTCTGCGACAGATTTGTCTAGATGGAGCCGGTATAATTCTCATGCCAACCTGGTTAATTGGTAAAGATATTCGGGCTGGCAGATTAGAAGCTGTATTGAATGATTTTCAGTTCTATCCTCAAGCAGATACAGATATGGGTATTTACGCGCTCTATCTGCCCAATCGCCGTTATTCTCTGCGAGTACAAACATTTGTTGATTTCTTGATGCAAAGCTTGAGATATCTATCTGATTCAGAGGAAATTTAAGTGGTCGCATTCCACAGACAATTTTCAAGTTGCGCTCCGATAAATAACCCGCGCAGTTGAACGATCAAACTCAACGGCTGCTAATCTCAAAGCGAAGCGGCGAGTTTGGCAGTCCGCTGGAGTGACTTGTCATATTGCTGCAACTGCTTCAACTTCCAGTTTCCATTTTGTCTCTAGGAGCTGACAGCAAATTACGGTTGATGACGGCTCATTATTGCCTAAATATTTAATCCGCAATTTAACATTCGCTTCATCGTATTTAGGGCTAGCCAGATATGTTCTAAGCGAAATTATGTTTTCGTAGTCCATGTTTGCAGATTTGAGGATCTCACCCATGTGACCCCAGATTATTTCGCCTTGTTCTTCAAAAGATTCTGGCATTGTTTTCCCATCGGATAAATATCCATTGAGTCCACTGATAAATAAAAGCCGTGAATCACTAGTAATTTCTACAGCGTGGCTGTAATTTTTGTACTGCGGAAATAGAGTTTTGGGATTGTGGTTGATTATGGCCAAGCTATTTTCTCCCTAATTTGAGTGACAATATAACTCTTATTAGAGCGACGGTTGCTGTGTTTCGCCCAAACAGGGCGGACAGTCTGATTCAAGGTAGAGGGGCAGAAACTTAGAGCTAAGAGACAAAGCCCGTAACACCCAAGGGTTTTACAAGGTTAGGGATGAGGCGGTCGGCATAATTTAATGCATCACACCTTCGAACCTCTTGAAAGAGCCTTTCAGGGTCCGCAATAGGCTATAAGGTCAATTTCAACATCTCCCTGTCCAGCCAAACCAATTACCCCAACAGTAGTGCGACTAGGACGACGCTCGGCAATGAAATATGAGGAAAAGACTTTGTTAACTTCATCATAATCCCGCAGATCAGTTAGGAAGAGGCGGGCCATAACAACTTGATCGAAACTCGAATGAGCACGTTCTAAAACGATTTTTAAGTTCTCCATCACGCGCTTCGTTTGCTCTACGAGCGAGCCTCGGCTAACCTCCCCAGTAATCGGATCTTCAGCCAGTTGCCCCGTAACAAATAAGAAATCTCCAGCGCGAACCGCGTGAGAATAAGGAGCCGGAGGAGGCAACAAGTTATCCGGTAGGGTGATGTATTCCAACATAGCTAAAAAGACCTTATCGTCATACCTTCTTTTTTGATTGCAGCCAGCTCGTCTTGAGTAAATTCATGGCTGGCGACTTCGTATTCGAGAAACCGTCGTAGCTCATTGCGAATTTTGCGTAATTCAGGAGTCTCAGGATTCCGCGGCCGTTCGGACGCTAATGGAATGACCTCCAGGATTCTGCCAGGACTGCTCGAAAAGAGCACAACTTGATCGGCTAACATGATGGCTTCTTCTAAGTCGTGAGTAACCATCACAATAGTCGTTGCGGTATGATGCCAGAGCGCTAGCAAATATCGCTGCATTACCGTTCTCGTTTGATAATCGAGAGACGAGAAGGGCTCATCCATCAAAAGTACTTGGGGATTGACTGCCAGGGCGCGCGCGATCGCAACTCGCTGTTTCATGCCCCCGCTAAGTTCTTTTGGCAGCTTTCTGGCATAATCAGCCAGTCCCACCTCCTTTAAAAGCTGCAGTCCTTTGGAGCGGCGCTGCTTCAAAGGCACTCCAGCGGCGTGAAGACCAAAGGCGACATTGTCTAACACGGTCAACCACTCGAACAGGTTATGGTTTTGAAAAACGATGGCGGTTTCGTCACCGGGTTGAACAACGGGCTGACCCGCAAGCGAGACTAGACCTCGGCTAGGTTTAGACAGTCCTGCAGCAATTTCTAGCAAGGTTGACTTGCCACATCCTGAGGGCCCAATCAACACGGTAAATGAACCCGATGGAATGGAGAGATCCACGTCTAAAATTGCCGGGGACTCGCCATAATATTTCGAGATGCTCTCAAACTTAAGTTGCGCCACGCTCCCTCCACTGCCATCAAACTAGGACAAGTTCCACCACAGCAAGCGACGCTGAAGCAACAGCAGCAAGCGGTCGATGACAAAACCTAAGAGGCCAATAGTAATGACGCCAACCATCACCAGCTTCATATTGAACTGCTGCTGGCCCAAGACAATCAGCGCTCCTAAACCAGAATTGATGCCAGCCATTTCGCCCGCTAAAACTGCCATCCAGGCAGCAAAAAAGTTAACCCGAACAATCGTAATCAGACTAGGTGCAGCAGAGGGCAAAACTACCTTTGACCATAAAAAAAGTCTTCTAGCACCCAAACTTTTCGCCGTCTTAATCAGTTCCTTCGGCACATTGCCAATGGCTGCTGCCGTCGCCAGCGTCATGACCGCAAATACTCCCATAAAAACTACGAAGATAGCGGCTGAGTCACCGGTACCCACTAGCGCTATCGCCACCGGCACCCAGGCCACTGGCGCCACTGGGGCAATGGTTTGCACTAGTGGCATAACGAACTGACGACCCCAAGGCACCACCGCCAGCAGAGTGCCCAAGGGAACGGCTGCGGCAATGCCCAAAACTAGACCCGTACTAACTCGCAGGAGAGTGCTCACAACGGCCTCGCCATAGCTCACCTGCTGCGGACCAATACCGGCACTGCCAGGACCTTGCAGAAAATAAGGAATCACCTCACTCGGTGGCGGCAAGATATCGGCATTGAGCATGCCCGTGGCAGCCCCCAATTCCCAAAGGATGGCTAGAACAGCCCAGCTCGCTAGAAAAGAAAGGACGGGGATCACCTTTTGTAACGGCTTCGCTCGCCTCTGATGGAGACGATGCGGCGCTTTGAGCTTGGCTGATACGGGCTCAGGGCGAGCGGTTCTCATAGCATTTGATTGACTGAAACAACTCTCAAAGCAATCCCTGTTAGCTCAACTTCAGCGACTTCTCTTGAGCAGTCGCATCAAATACTTCATCAATGAGGTTGGTCTGATCTGGTTGCAAATACCCTAAGTCTGCCAAATACCCGACGCCATTCCTCAAACTCTGAACTCCAGCCTCATCCATTACCGGTTGAGGCACCTGACGC